>JALONX010000913.1 GCA_025454695.1 Chloroflexaceae bacterium | reverse complement strand
CGTAGGTGGCCTTCGCATCTCAAAGCCGAGTCCTTTGGGGCCACGGCCAGCGCGTATACTCGTTTTCATGCGTAAAGCTCATCAGTACTCTGACAACGACGTTTTCTTCCATGCAATCGCATGGTCACCCCGAGCGCAGGGAGGGGTCTTCAACGGACGGCACGGCAGATTCCTCCCGGTGGTCGGAATGACAACGCGCAGCAGTGGATACAAAGAAACGTTGTTTACAGAGTACTCAGCGTGTTTTAGCCGTTCAGACGCCGAATTCATTCGGTGGTGAGGGCGGCGCAACGTTAGCGGTTCCTCGTGTAACGCTTCAGCAATGCTGCATTGCCGGTTTGTGTGCCGGGTGCCACATGCTGGTATAATGCTGCGGCTCTGCTTTCTCAATGCTCAACTCTTCATTCTCAATTCCAGTTTCCCATGCACATTGCCGTTAATGCCCACCTGCTGGCCCACACCCGCTCGTTTCGGCGGGCCGGTGTGTCCCACTACATCGAGCAGGTGCTCAAACATCTGGCCCTGGTTGACGGGCGCAACCGCTACACCATCTACACCACCCACGGGCTAGACCAGGCGGCGCTGGGGTTGCCGCCCCGCTTCGCCGTCACGCCGAGCCGCCTGCCCACCATCAACCCACGGGTGCGTATTCCATGGGAGCAGTTTCTGGCCCCGCTGCTGTTGCGCACAAACGGCGCAAGTCTCTTTCACGGCACGCTGAATGTGGTGCCGCTGGCCTGCCCGGTGCCCAGTGTGGTCACCATTCACGACCTGGCGTTTATCCGCTTTCCCCAGACCTTTCGCTCCTACAACCGCACCTACCTCGATTTTATGACCCGCACAACGGTGCGGCGGGCGGCCCGCATTCTGGCCGTCTCCGAACACACCAAACGGGAAGTGGTGGGCATGCTGGGGGTGCCGCCGGAGCGCGTGGTGGTAACACCCAACGCCGTGCGCGACCACTTCCGCCCACCGGAGCCGTCGGCGCTGGCAGCATTTCGCACCCGCCACAGCCTGCCCGAACAGTTTGTGCTCTACGTTGGCACACTGGAGCCGCGCAAAAATCTTTCGCGCCTGCTAGATGCCTACGCCCAGATTGCCCGCGACACCAATGTGCCGCTGCTGATTGGCGGGGGCAAGGGCTGGCTCTACCAGCCGGTGTTTGAACGGCTGGAACAGCTGGGGCTGAAGGATCGGGTACAGTTTATCGGCTACATCGAAGAGGAAGAACTGCCGCTCTGGTACGCCGCCGCGACGCTATTTGTTTTTCCCTCGATCTACGAAGGCTTTGGCATGCCGCCGCTGGAAGCGATGGCATGCGGCACCCCCGTGCTGACCTCCAACAGCTCTAGCCTGCCCGAGGTGGTGGGCGACGCCGGGTTGACCTTCGACCCCACTGACACCAATGCACTGGCAACAAGCCTGCTGCGCCTGCTGCGCGACGGCGACCTGCGGGCCGAGCTGCGTGAGCGGGGGCTACAGCAGGCGGCCCGCTTCTCGTGGCACACCACGGCAGAGCGCACCCTGGCGGCGTATGAAGCTGCCGTGCAGTCAGCATAATTCGAGCTACCGAGAACATAGAACAACTTTACCGCCGAGAACGCGGAGGGCGCGGAGATTTTTCGATCATCATCAAGGTCTTCCTGCTCTGTGTCCTCTGTGCCCTCTGTG
Source organism: Chloroflexaceae bacterium (assembly GCA_025454695.1). Classification (GTDB taxonomy): domain Bacteria; phylum Chloroflexota; class Chloroflexia; order Chloroflexales; family Chloroflexaceae; genus JALONX01. Next base: position 862 of record JALONX010000913.1, on the reverse strand, counting down.
GCAAAGATGCCACCACGTGGTAATAGCCGTATGCTACAGTAATCCTGGTAGCGCCAATACTGTTTCATTTGCACCATGCACATCACCCGACACAATATTACTGTCGCCTTCTATGCCATCATCATCAGTGGGATTTTGGGGCTGTTGGGGTTAGGACTCATAACGCAAGCCGATGCTCATTTGACGATCTGGCTTGGGATTGGCCTGGGAGCCATGACCCTGCTGGCCCTGGGCTACTGGCGCAAAGTGGCCCACACGCTCACGGCAACGGTGCTACTCACAGCCTTTCTCGTTCCAATGGCCGTGCCGTCAACGGTGTTGCAAACTGAAACGCACATCGCGGCGTTGATCCCAACGATTGTAGCGCTGATCCTGGCCGGGCCACGCATTACCCTGCTTTGCGGTGCCGTCACCCTGGCGGTGATTTTTGGGCGCATCGGCTGGACGGGCGCATGGAGCAACTTCGTCAATCTTGGAGTGTATGGCTTAAGCGTGGCCTTGCTGGCGTTGGCCCGGCTGATGGTAGACATTGCCCTGGGCGAGGCGGCGAACAACGCCCAGCAGGCTGAGGCAGCCCGCCACGAGGCCGAAAGCCAGGCGCAGGCGCAGGCCCAACAGGCAGCGGCTCTGGCCGAGCAGAACGAGTCCCAGCGGCGGCTGTTGGAACTGGTGGAAACCCTGGAAGTGCCAGCGGTGCGCCTGGCCCCTGGCGCGGTGCTAGTGCCGCTGGTCGGCAACTTCGACCCACGGCGGGCCGAGGCCCTGACCCAACGGCTGCTGCACCAGAGCCACAGTCAGCACATCCGCCATGTGATTCTGGATGTGGCCGGGGTGCCTACTATGGATGAGGCCGCTGCTCAAG
>JALONX010000912.1 GCA_025454695.1 Chloroflexaceae bacterium | reverse complement strand
CTGCTACCTTCCGCGACTGGGTGCGCCACTATGACATGTGGCGTGATTTTGTGTTTGAGCTAGTCTCGCAACGGCTGGCCCATGTGCTGGCTCTGGTGGACGAAGTGGCCTTTCGCCGCATGGACTCGCGGGTGGCAGCCTTGCTGCTGGTTCGCATACACCACGAAAATCCCCTTCGCATCACCCATGCGGAAATTGCCGCCGAGTTGGGCAGTTCACGGGAAGTCATCAGCCGCATTCTGGAAGATTTCGCCGCCCGTGGCCTGACCCGCTCGGGCCGGGGCACGCTGGAAGTGCTTGACCCCCAGGCATTGCAAGGGCGTGTCGTTGGGTGACTTTGTCACCGACGCGGCGGCTCACATCTCCTACACTGATACCAGGATAGCAAGGCTACAAGCATGGTACAGGAAAGGAGATACTCGTGAACCCGTTCGTTACCTTTATGGCCTCAACCGCTGGTCGCCTGGTTCGTATCGTCGCTGGCGTTGCCCTGATTGCCTGGGGGCTGCTGGGCCTCGGCGGCAGCACCGGCATTATCGTTGCTGTAGTTGGGGCGGTGCCCCTGCTGGCGGGACTGTTCGATGTTTGTCTATTTGCGCCGCTGTTTGGCTGCCCCTTCAGTGGAACGAAGATCCGGGCCTCGCGCTAGCCACCGGGCAGCTGGAAGCGGCTTAACGCAGAGGCGCAGAGACGCAGAGGAGCGCCGCAAAATCTTGCGGCGCTTCTTCTATCACCCGGTGGTCTGCTGCTCCACCAGCGCCAGCAGCCGCCGGGCTACCTCGCCCCGCAGCGGTTCGGGCGGCGGGGCCAGCCCAAAGGCATCGGCCATGTAGAGTCCGTCAGCGGCAAGGCGGATCAGAGTTCCCAGCGCCGGGTCAAGCCCATCGGCCTCGGCTCGGCGTTGCCATTGGGCGAAGCGCTCGCGCACCGGATCGAGCAGGCTTGGGTCGTTAGCAATGGCGGCCAGCATCCCCACATTGAGGTTGGCCGCGTCTGGTTGGGCTACACAGATCGACTCGACATAGGCCCGCAGCCAGACGCCGGGTGTTTCTGGCCCGCCCAGGGCCGCGATGCGTTCCTCCATGTCGCGGTCGCTGGCGTCCAGCAGTGCCTCAATCAAACCGCTAATCAAAGCCTTTTTTGAGGGGAAGTGGTGTAGCAGCCCGCCTTTGCTGACGCCTGCTGCCTGGGCCACTGCGTCCAGCGTCAGGGCGTTGGCTCCCTGCTCCATCACCACCCGCGTGGCTGCTTCAAGCAGCAGTTGTCGTGTTTCCTGTGCCTGTGTTCGCATGGTGTTCCTCTCAACTCTATGTGAAGGAAATAAGGGAAATAAGGGAAATTATAGTACGACACTAGGGGTCATTTCCTTCATTGCCTTCATTTCCTTTATTTCCGGTGTTTACTCATCACTCTCCAACCGCGTCACGCCGCTAAGCCACACGGCCCCCGCCACCAGTAGCATAAAACTGCCCGCCCCCAGGTAGAGCCATGTGAGACTCACATCGAGCATCGCCCCCGAAATGGCGTTGGAGAAGGGGTCGAGAGCGACGGCGGCAAACACCAGCAGGCTGGCCATGCGCCCCTGCATCGTGTCGGGGGTGCGGCGTTGCAACCAGCTAATGGCGACTACGCCAACCACGCCGACGCCTACGCCCATTGTAGCCTGAATTGCGAAGGCCACCCAGAAGCTGGGGGCGATGCCAAGCAAGGCCAGGCCCACACCCATGCCTACACTGAGCCATGCTAGCAGCAGGCCAGGCCGCCGGGCCGGGGGCAGAAAACCTGCGCCCAGCCCACCTAGCAGTGCGCCCACGCCGTAGGCCGCCACAAAGAAGCCGTACATGGTCGCATCGCCGCCGAAGCGCCGCTCCACCAGGGCTGCGCCGCCAACAATCGTGGGGCCAAGGGCCGCCAGGTTGAGGGCCGCCACCATCAGCAGCATGGTGCGAATGACGATGTTGTCAAGGGCAAAACGAAAGCCATTTAGCAGTGCCGCCCCAAAGGACTCACTCGCAACTAGCGGCGTGTCTACCGGCTGAACGGCACGCCGCTCGCGGATACACCAGATCAGGAGAGTTCCGAGCAGAAACAGGCCCGCGTTGGCCACAAAGCCCCATATCAGGCCCACTGCCCCAATGACGAAGCCGCTCAAAGCCGGGCCGAGGATATTGGCCACGCTGTCGGAGGTGGTGAAGAGGCCATTGGCCGCCGTGAGCTGGCTCTTGTCCACCAGGCGCGGCAGCATGGCCATGGCCGCCGGGTAGAAAAAGGCATCCATCAGCCCTTGCAGGGCGGCGATCAGCATCAGCAGCAGGATTCCTAGCCAGTTGAGCGAGAGCAGCGCCGCCACCGCGCCCACCAGCAGGGCGCTTAAGCAGCCTGCCGCCAGCAGCGCCCGCCGGGGCGAAACCCGGTCAATCACCGTGCCGCTTATAAGCATGGCTACTGCCCGCGGTATCGCCGCCACCACCAGCACCGTGCCCAATTCCAGGCCCGAACCAGTGACCTGCAAGACCAGCCAGACCAGCGCCACCA
>JALONX010000164.1 GCA_025454695.1 Chloroflexaceae bacterium | reverse complement strand
GCCGGGGGTGCAGGGGGCCGGGTGGCCCCTTGCCGCCCGCCGCGTAGGCGCATCTAACAGACTCGCTGCTACGCTCACTGCACGCGGTGGCTCTCCGTGTTTACCCTGCACTCAAGTTATTTTTCCTGTACTTACGGCCTTTAGCAATGCCATCATCGCCTCGTCGCCCCGTTCAGTAGCAATCTCCAGGGCAGTTTTCTCCTGAAAATTTTTCCAGGCCAGGTCGGGGCTGGTGTGTTCCAGCAGCCAGCGGGCCAACTCCAGGTGGCCCCGGCTCACCGCGTTGCTCAGTGCCGACGACATGCCCTCGCTCGCGCCGCGCGCCACCAGCAGCTGCGCCAGCTCCACACTGCCACTCCACGCCGCATGGCTCATCAGCGGGATGCCGTGAGCGCCACGAGCCTGAATGCGGGCCGGGTCTTCATGCAGCAGGCGTTCAACATCACTGACCTGCCCAAGCATAGCGGCAGTGCAGATGGTAAGCGTTTCGCCCTGAGATAGTAGGAATTCGGCAATCGCCCGGTTGCCTACGTGGGATGCGCCTTCAAGGGCAGTCTCAGTGTCGCCGGGCTTCCACTCGTAGCGCATGCAGAGCAGGGCGGGCTGATCGGCTAGCATCTGCTGCACCTTTTCCAGGCTGCCATGCCCGGCCAGCACAAAGGCTCGTACATCTTCAACAGAAGGTGTTTGTGTCATCAGCATCCTCCTTTTGTTTGAAGCTGGTTGCAAAGTTCGCAATGGCAGGGAGTGATAGTGGATGCGACTTCTTTGTGCCCCTTCGGTAAACTCAGGGCAGGCTTTGTGAGCGCTTTTTGATGTTGGCTGGGAGGTGGAATGCCCCGCAAGTATACCACAAAAACGAGCGGTTATTCCGTACATTTGAGCGTATGTTATAATGGCAGTGGTGCAGCGTCTAACATGGGTGTACAATGAAAACTGACCTGCCGCTCAAGCGACTCACGCAATTGTGCCCGAACGACCTGCTGGTGTTGTTGGGCACGCCTGATGCAACCGTTACCAGCGTGGAAACGCTTGAACTGCCCGCCAGTGAGTCGCGGCTGGACACGCTGCTGCACCTGCAGGAGCGCGACGGGCGTCCCTATCTGCATTTGGTGGAGTGGCAGGGCTACCGTGATGGGGGTTTTCTCTGGCGGGCCTTGAGCTACCTGGGCTGGCTGGGCCAGAACAGCGACGAGCGCCCGATTCGGTTCACCGCCATCTATCTGCGGCCCGAAGACGATGTGGGCGATACGCTGGAACAGGCTAGCACTGCGGTGGGCGGCTGGCGGGTGCAGTTTCACTGCCTGCGGTTGTGGCAGCAGGACGCGGTGGCGGCCCTCGCTAGTGGCCTGCCGGGCCTGATTGCGTTAGCGCCGCTGATGCGCGGGGCAACAACGGAACTGGTGGAGCAGGCGGCGCAGACCTTGATCAGCACTGTTGCCCAACCAGCGCAAAACGAGTTGCTGGTCATTCTAGGTGTCTTCGCTGAACGGCTACTGGACACGGAACGCTTTATTCGGCTTGTAACCAGGGAGCGTCTGATGGCAACTGATTTAATTTCATACCTGTTTAAAGATCAAATTGAGGTGTTTGAGCAAAGGGAAGCTGAACGCGAGGCTAAGTTTGTTCAGGAAAAGGCTGCCTTGGAAGAAAAACTGTCCGCTCAGGAAGCTAAACTGGCGGCTGAAAGAGCGCTCCTAGTTGCCGCAACCCTACAACAAACCCTCCAGGAAGCTATTGTTTCGCGCTTCCCCGATGCGCCCATTGCGCTCACCAATGATATTCGCCGCATCAACGACTCGGCGACCCTGCGCCGCCTGATCAATGCCATCATCACCGCGCCCGACGTGGCTACGGTGCAGCGCTTGCTGGCGGAAGCGTAGGACAGTGACGAGTGACGATTTGCGATTTACGATTTGCGATTTACGATTTGCGATTTACGATTTGCGATTTGCGATTGACGAAACTGCAAAGCAAGCGTTAGAATTTTGCTCCCTCTTTTTGCCATCTCCCTCCTGATTACGCATTCTGAGTACACTGACAACGACGTTTTCTTCTATACCGTCTCAGTGTCACCCCGACCGCAGGGAGGGGTCTTCAGCGTCGTGCATTGCGGATTCCTCCCTGCGGTCGGAATGACAACGCGCAGCAGTGGATACAAAGAAACGTCGTTGACAAAGCAATAAGTACTCTGACAACAACGTTTTCACGTATTGCGAGAACAACACGCTTATGAGTTTTAAGAAATAAAACGGGTATACGCACATGCCGTAGCCCTGAAGGGCGCGGCTCTCATGTGCGAAGCCCGCCTGCGCGGGCTATACCGAATGTAATTTTTAATCTTCATCAGCGTGTTTTGAGCGTTCAGACGCCGAATTCATTTGGTGGCTGAGGAAGTGAGCAATGCAAAAAAGACTTTGTTTACAGACCACGTATGAGTTTTAAGAAATAAAACGGGTATATGCTCACGCCGTAGCCCTGAAGGGCGCGGCTCTCATGTGCGAAGCCCGCCTGCGCGGGCTATACCGAATGTAATTTTTAATCTTCATCAGCGTGTTTTGGGCGTTCAGACGCCGAATTCATTCGGTGGCTGAAACGAAAAAATACCAAAAGACTTCGTTGAAAAAGTACTGAGTCACGTATTACAAAAATCTCTGTGCCCTCTGTGTTCTCTGTGGCTACATAACCTTGCGCAGGGTGGCGAGCGTGAAGGGCTGCGTTGAACCCCACGTCCCCACGGGCTGCACCTCGCGCTTTTCCACATGGTAGCCGCGCCGCTCGTAGTACGCCACGTTACCAATTTCGTAGATGGAGGTGAGCCAGACGGAGCGCTTGCCCCGCTGCCGGGCCACCATTTCAACCGCTTGAAGCAGCCGCGTGCCCAACCCCTGCCCATGGCACTCCGGCGCAATCGCCACCATCCCCAGGTACAGCTCGTCGCCTTCGTCCATCAGCCGGGCGAAGCCTACGAGCCTTCCAGTGGCTTCGTTGGAGAGCAGCAGACAATCGGACTCCGCCGTTTCCTCAACAAAGCCCTCAACCGTGGTGCGTTCCACCGGAAACAGCTCCCAATGGCGGGCGTAGGCCCGGTTTACCAGCGGCACCAGCTGTTGCACCAGGCCCACCTCAAGCGCCGCGCCGGGGATGAGTTGAATATTTGGTGGGAACATGGATATCTGTTTGTAGCTCTCGCAAAGCCGCAAAGCCCGCAAAGGGTTTGAGGTTCACGTCCTGATGCAATTCCTTCGTGTCTTTGTGCTTTTGTGAGAGGTTTTATGGTTGACCAGAGGGACGAATCCAGATCGGCTCAATACCCTCGACCGGCTGGTCGAAGAGGCCCAGTTGCCCGTCTAGCCGGGTGAGTTGGGCGAAGTCGTCCGGGTGAAAGGCCTTGCGCAGGCGGCTGGCATACGAATTGACCAGCAGTTCCAGGTAGTGCCCCACGTCGTAGTCGCGCCGGAGGTGTGGTTGTCGGGTTGTTGGGTTATCGGGTTGTCGGGTTGTTCGCGCATCTCCCACAACCTCCACATCTCCCACAACCCCCACAACCCCCACATCTCCACTGGTGCTCGGTTCTTGGTTCTCCGGTTCGCGGTTCTTGTCTTCCGCCGTTTCATCTGGCAGCCAGACGTAGCCGCCGTCCGTGGTTTTGTAGCAGCGCACCTTCTCGCCCGCTCTCCATGTCGTGCGCCCGGCGGCGAGCAGGGCTTCGTAGCCAGCCTCACGGTGGCCCGCCCGCGAACGCATGTAAGCCTCTGGCTTTTTGGAAAGGCGCACCCGTGTTGCCACGTCGGCGGCGCTCAGGTCGCGCTGGCGCAGGGCCGTGGCAGTGTCGAGCAGGGCGCGGCGCACCCCGGCCACATCGCCCACCAGCGCACAGTGCAGAGCCTGCTTCAAAAACCGTTCGCCAAACGGCTCCGAGCGACTGGATCGCATGGCCACGCCGCGCACAATCAGCTGGCCGCCATAGGTGAGCAGGGCGTAGTTCTTCACCTCGTGGCTGAACATGGCGGCGTAGCGCCCTTCATACTCAAGCCGAATGCCGTCGGGCAGCGTGGCGGCCACCTCGGCCACCAGCGCCCGCTCCTGGCCCTCGTCCCACTCCTGCGGCACGGCAAAAAACACCCCGTCGGTGTCGGCTTCAATCAGGGCTGTGCCCCGCGACCGCAACTCCTGCACCACATGGCCTAGCACCTCGCGCCCGCGCCTGGTCACTTCGTCGGCGGCGGCCCGGTCGGCAAACAGGGCGATGTGGCCTGCGCCCATGTAACCATAGGCTGCGTTGATAATCAATTTCATCGCCGCTTGCATGGCATTATAATGGCCTGCTTCCAGTGTACCGGGGGTGGCGCTGCGGGCGGCGGCCTTGTGTTCCAGCCGCAGCCCCGTGAGTCGATCCACAATCCCCAGCAGCACGCCCAGCTGGTCGCACTGCGGCCCAATGCCGTAGACCCGCATCAGCGAGGGGTAGAGCGAGGCGATGTCGGCCTTCACCACATGCTGGGCAATACCCGTGGCGAAGAGGAAGAGCGCCCCGCCCGTGTGGGGGTCGGCGGGGCTGGCGTTGCTGCTGGGGTGGGGCGGGGCCGCGCCAGCTCGCAGGTAAGCTCGCAGTAGCATCGGTTCGAGAATGCCCATGGCCGGGCCAGCGTAAGCCACTCGCTCGAAGCGACGCGGGGCCATCTGGGCCAGGGCGAAGGCGGGCGTCAGCAGCCGCCGGGCCAGCCCGTCCACCTCGGCCACGTCGTCCAGGGCATACTGTTTCACCAGTTCGGGATTGTCGCGGTAGGTGCTGGCCACGTCGGCCCCGGCGATGTAGACCCGCTCCGGGCGGGCGATGCCAAAGTGGCGGGCGACATCTTTCAGGCGGTGGCTGGGCAGGTCGCGGGCCACAAAATCATGGCGGCGGGTGGCATCCAGCGTGTCGAGCAGCTCGCGCCCGGCCACGCTGTAGCGGCGGAAACGGCCCTCGTCGGAGCCATCGTCGCCCGGCTCGTTGATTCGTTCCAGCCGGTTTGGCCCTTCCGGGCGGCCCAGCCGCAACGTCACATGGTTGGCCTCGGCGCGGGCCTCCAGAAAGGGCAGGTCGAAGCCAAAGAGATTATGGTTTTCGATCACGTCCGGGTTGCGCAGCGTGATGATGCGGCACAACTCGCCAATCATGCGGCCTTCGTCGGCAGGGTCGGGCGCTTCCAGCACGGTTTCAAAGCCCCACGAGTCGCGCACGGCAATGAGGAAGATGCGCCCGCGTTGTGGGTCAAGAGCGGTGGTTTCCAGGTCGAACTGAAGTCGGTGCAGGTCGGCGTAGACCAGACCCTGAAAATAGGTTTGGCCCGTCTGCATGAGAAATTGTTCAATCGGGCCGACGCGGTAGTAGTCGTCCAGATCGTAGAGGCTTGTGACGGTGTGGCCCAGGCGCTGGCTGGCCCCCTGGCAAATGGCCCGCTCCAATGCCCGCCCGCTGCTGGCGCTAATCAGGTAGCGTAGCCTGCCCGGCGGCCCCTCCAGCTCGCAGTAGGTGACGGCGGCGCGGGGCGTGCCCTCGGGCTGCACGGCGGGGCCAAGGTGGGCCAGGTCAGCCAGCGTGGCGGCGAAGAGCCAGGGGCGAAAACGTTGGCGGCGGCATGTGACTCGTTCGCCCTGCCGCTGCCACACCAGCGCCCGGCCCTCGCGGTCGGCCCAGACGGAGACAATGCCCGGCGTGGGGTTCCAGCCAAAAAGCCATTCATCGGGGGCAGCGGTCACAGTTGCCATGTGCATTTGCGATTTTGGATTTACGATTGCCGAACCTCGCACTAGTGTGCAGCATCGGCGCACGTCAAATCCAAACATCGGTTGAACATGCATGACGTGCGTGCGAACGGAAGTTCGCCGCTATTGTACACTAGGATGGAACCAGAGATGACAAGATGACCTCAAGTTACGAATTACGAGTTACGAGTTACGAGTTATGCATGCTTTGCAATCGTCAATCCGCCTGCCCTGAGCTTGTCGAAGGGTCAATCGTCAATCCTGTCCCCGGTCTCCGGTCAGCCATCTCGTAGCAGCGCCCGCACCTGGGCAGCGGACTCGCAAGCCAGGGCGCGGCGGGCCAGTTCGGTGGCCTGGGCCTGGCTGGTGGCCCGCACGGCGGCTTTAACGGCGGGGATGTTGGCCGGGCTGGCGCTCAACTCCTTCACCCCCAGCCCCACCAGCAGCGGCGCGGCCAGCGGGTCGCCCGCTAGCTCGCCACACACGCCGACCCACTTGCCAGCGGCGCTGGCCGCGTTGCATGTCATCTCAATCAGCCGCAGCACCGCCGGGTTGAGCGCGTCCGAAAGGTGGCTCACGGCGGCGTTGGTGCGGTCAACCGCCATGGTGTATTGCGTCAGGTCGTTGGTGCCGATGCTGAAGAAGTCTACCAGGGGTGCGGCGGCGGCGGCCTGCACGGCAATGGCGGGCACTTCCACCATAATGCCGATTTCGACCTGCTCGGCCACGGCGATGCCCTCGGCTCGCAGTTCGGCTTCCACCTCCGCTGCGAGCTGCCGCAGGGCGCGAATTTCGTCCGTCGTGGCGACCATGGGGAACATGATTTTCACCGGGTAGCCTGGCCCCATGCGCCAGATGGCCCGTAGCTGGGTGCGCAGCAGCTCGGGCATGGTGCGTGCCAGGCGAATGCCCCGGTTGCCCAGGGCCGGGTTGGCCTCGGCGGGTTGGGGCAGGTAGCTCACCGGCTTGTCGGCCCCAATGTCCAGCGTGCGAATAATCAGCGGGCGGCGCTCCAGGGTGTCGGCAATGGCCCGGTAGAGAACCAGCTGCTCCTCTTCCGTCGGCGCGGTGGGCCGATCTACAAACAGCAGTTCGGTGCGTAGCAGGCCCACGCCTTCGGCCCCGTTAACCAGGGCGTTTTCGGCCTCGGCCTCGCTGCTGACATTGGCGACCACCTCCACCCGCAGGCCGTCGCTGGTGACGGCTAGCTCTTGTGCCGCCACCCGTTCTGCTGTCTGGCGCTGCTGGTCGCTGGCCTGGCGCTCGCGGAAGGCCGCTTGAGTCTGCTCGTCGGGATTGACATGCAGCTGGCCTGCTTTGCCATCCACCACCAGCGGCGTGCCGTCGGCCAGCTGCAACATAGGCTCACCAAGGCCCACCACGGCGGGCAGCCCCAGGCCCCGGGCCAGAATGGCGACGTGGGAAGTGGCGCCACCAACGGCGGTGCAGAAGGCCAGCACCTTGTTGCGATCCAGTGTTACCGTTTCGGAGGGCAGCAGGTCGTGGGCCAGCAGGATGCATGGTGCGTCGGGCAGGTTGCCGCCTTCGCTGGCCCCGCTGAGAATGCGCAGCAGCCGCCGTTTGACATCTTGCAAATCGGCGGCGCGGGCCTGAAAAATTTCGTCGTCGTTGGCGGCGAGGGCGGCGCTGTACTGGTCGAATACGGCGTTGACGGCCCATTCCACGTTGCACTGCTCGGCCTGGCACATGCCCGCGATCTCTTCAAACAGGGTCGGGTCATCCAGAAACATCTGGTGGGCCTCGAAGATGGCTCCTTCTTCGGCGCTGGCCCCGCTGGACACCTTTGCTTGCAAGTCCTCCAGTTCCCCGTGGGCGACGGTTTTGGCTTCTTCAAGGCGGGCCATTTCGGCGGCGCTATCGGCTACGTGTCGCCGCTCCACCGCAACGGTGGCGGCGCGAAAACGAAACGCCGGGCCAATGGCAATGCCCGGCGCGGCGGCTATTCCCTGTAACACCTCAGACGTTGTCATGCAGTAGTCCCGCTTTCAAAATCGCGTTCAACCAGACTCACCAGGGCGGCCAGGGCTTCTTCAGCCTGGGTGCCGCTGGTGCGGAGGCGAATCTGCTGTCCCTGCTGCACCGCCAGCATCAGCAGGTGGACGGCGCTTTTGCCACTGACTGGGCCTTTGCCGCTGGTGAGATTTTCCACCTGCACCTCGGCGTCGAATCCTCTGGCCAGTTTCACAAAGGCGGCTAGCGGGCGAGCATGCAGCCCGGCAGCGTGGTTGATGCGAAGAGTTGTTTCAAACATAGAAAGTTACGAGTGTTTCAAAGTGAAGGGGGTAAGGGTTAAGGGGTAAGGGTTAAGGGTTACACAGCACCTTGTCATCTTGTCACCCCGTCACATCAGCTGCATTGTACATCATGTCGGCGTGCGCGTGGGTGGCCTGTGGGCAGAGGGCACGCAATGCATGGCCCAGCCGTTCGGCGGCGAGCATGCCAACGTTGGGGATTTCGGTGCTGCTGCCATTGGCCCATGTGAAGCGCACGATGCGGCCCTGCCAGGGCGTGCTGTGGGGCGGTTGCTGCACCTCGTAGCCCAGCAGTTCCGCCAACGGGAAGCGCCGCACGTTGATCGTGCCGAGGAAGCCGTCGCCCAGCACCAGTTCTGCGGTGGTGAGGGTGAGCAGGCCGCCAGGAACGGGCGTTTTCAGCAGGCGCTTTGCTTTCATTGGCGATGATTTACCGTCACGAATATGTAGGCCAATGAGGTAGGGCAGCCATATATGGCTGCCCTACCTCATTGGCCTACAATCCATACAACCACTGATCCTGCATGCGGCGGAGTTGCACCACGGTCTGGGTTTCGTCGAGCTGTACGTCGGCATAGGTCAGCGGCTGGCCGATCTCCACGTCACGGCGCAGGGTGGCTTTCTGGGCCAGGCCCAGTGGCAGCAGGTTTTCGCGCCGGGCCACCTCGGCCCGCTCCGTCAGGCCGTAGACGGTGAAGCCGCCGATGCCGTCGAGCGTTTCGCCCGCCCGCAGGTCACGCTTGGCGACGGTGATCACCTCGGCCACCATGCCATAGGTGGGCGCGATGGTCGCTTCGTGGCGCAGCACCGCCTTTGCCACCGAGAGCGGCGTTTCGATGCTGGTCAGATGGTAGGGCCGGTAGAGCGTCCAGTTGGGGCCGTCACCCATTTTGAGGTAGCGCAGCTCTTCAATCACCACCGGCAAATTGCTGGTGAAGACCACAAACACGCCGGGGGCCACGTCGCCGATCACATAGTCCACCACGCCGGTCTGTTCCAGAATGCCGCCCTGTTCGCGCAGCGCAAAAATCTGGGGGAGTTGCTTCAGGGTCGTTTGGGGGCCGTACATGCCCCGTTGTGCGGGCGTGAGTCCAGTGGCGTTGGCCAGGGCCGCCATTTCCACCATGGTTTTGGTGCCATCCACAAACGAACAGATCATCTTGGGCGAGGCCCCGGCCTCTTTCGCCCGTGCCGCCATAGTGTCGGGTGTGGCGGTGCGGTCAAGGGGGTTGTTTTTGCCTTTGCCAGCGCACAATACCGTCAGCCCCAGGGTGCGGGCGAACTCATACAGTTCCAGCGTGGCGGCTGGTTCGTCGCCCGCCGAGCCGGTGTAGACCACGCCTGCCACGTCGGCCATACGCTTGAGAATGGGGCCAACCGTGACATCCGTCTCCACGTTGAGCAGGATGACATGCTTTTTGCCCAGAATGGCGTTCCAGGCAATACGTGCGCCCAATTCGGGCACGCCGGTCGCTTCCACAATTGCCTCAACTGATTCGAGCTTGGGCAGCATGTCGGCCCGGCGGGTGATCACGCGCCGCCCCGACTCAAGGGCCGCGTTGGCGGTGGCGCTGTCGTCGGTCTCCACAATCTGGCCCGCTGGCACGCCCGCTGCGCTGAGGGCGTGCCGCGCTCGCTCCACCGCAATGTCGGCGATGGCGGTGACATCCATGCCCTCCATGGCCGA
>JALONX010000163.1 GCA_025454695.1 Chloroflexaceae bacterium | reverse complement strand
GATGGCTTCGAAAAGCACCGGCCAACACATTGTAACCCACTACTTTAGAGCCTGGCGGTGGTTCTTTTTGTGATTGTCGCAGCGGCCATGTTCGGGTTGGGCGGCATGTCCCTCACCGAACAGATTATGTACAGTGCCCTTGGCCTGGTACTGGGTTACATGTTGCCTGTCATGTGGCTTGGACGACAGATTACTGCTCGAAAAAAGTCAATTACCAAAGCCCTGCCTGATGCGATTGATTTGTTGACCATTAGTGTGGAAGCTGGCCTGGCCTTTGACCTCGCCCTGCAGCGCGTGACGGAAAAATGGGATGATGCTTTGAGTCGTGAATTTAAACGAGTATTATCCGATGTGCGACTCGGGCGAACGCGACGCGATGCCCTGCGCGATATGGCCGAACGCACCGGCGTAGAAGATGTGCAAACCTTTGTCGCTTCCATCATCCAGGCTGATCAACTTGGCGTGCCGTTGACGAAGATCCTCCGCATCCAGTCAGACCAGATGCGTATTCGCCGTCGCCAGCGGGCCGAAGAAGCAGCCCAAAAGGCACCCATCAAAATGCTCTTTCCGATGGTGTTTCTCATTTTCCCGGCGCTCTTTGTGGTTATCCTTGGCCCGGCTGTGCCCCGTATCATCGGTGCAGGTGGATTAGGCGGCTAGAAGCATTGCACGATGTGTAGCTCTTTCAAAGTACATGTCGGTAGATGCTTCATTGTATTCTGCAATCATCTTCACCATTCATCACTACCATGCAGATAAGCGTTGTTAACAGCACTCGTCACCAGGTGCTCGCTGGAAAATGCGCACTGGCCCGTTCGTTTTTTTCACGCGGGCTTGGGCTTATGGGCCGCACTGGCCTGGCAGCAGACACTGGGCTAATTATTTACCCGGAATGGAGCGTTCACACCTTTTTTATGCGATTCCCGATTGATGTTTTGTTTCTTGACAAGCAAGATCGGGTAATGGGCCTGCGGGCCGCCATGCCACCGAACCGGCCCTACGCCGGGGCCTGGGGTGCCCGCTATGTTATTGAACTGCCTGCCGGGGTGCTTGCAGCCACTGGCACACAGAGCGGCGATCAGTTGATATTGACGCCCTCGCCCCACCGGGCATAGCGGCCTTGAGTGGGTTCTCATGCAACGCCAGTCTGCGGCTGATTCCGCGTCAATGACTAAGTTAGGATTGTTTTCCTGGCTACTTCCATTCCTCCTTTTCCTGGCCTGTTTTGGGCTGTACCTGTCCACGCTGACCCAGGTTCACACCTTCGATGCTCTTTCTTACGTTCTTGATGTAGACCGCAAGCCCTGGCAAGAACTATTTCATCCCCATCACCTGGCCTACGGGCCGCTGGGCACCCTGGTGCGCAACCTGGCCCTGACTTTCGGCTACAGCGGCAGTTCTGCCCTACCCATGCAGGTAACCAACGCCCTGGCTGGCGCAGCGGGTGCCACCCTGCTCTTCACGCTGGTGCGTGCCGTTACGCGCCGCACCGACGTTGCTCTGGCGACTGCGCTCCTCCTGGCCACGAGCTATGCCTTCTGGTACTACGCCATTGAGGTCGAAGTCTACACTGTTGCCGTGCTGTTTCTCACCCTCTGCCTCTGGCTGATGGTAAGCCTGTTGCGGCAACCCGCCCGCTGGAAATGGGTAGCCCTTGGCATTTTCCAGGGCCTGGCTACGCTGTTTCACCAGACGAATGTGCTGATGTGTGTGCCGACGGCGCTGCTGCTGTGGCTTCACTGGCGCGACTCACGCCGTACCTCACCAAACAACAATCGCACCAAACTAATCCACGATCTCCAGCCTGCTTTAACCTATGGCATACCGCTTGCCGTGCTGGTGGGCGGAAGTTACGTGGCCGTTGGGATAGGCGTGAGCGGCTTTCGCTCGGTTGAGCAATTCTCCAACTGGCTCTTCAAATATGCCCGTACCGGCTGGTGGGGCGGGCCGATCAGTGGGTCGAAGCTGGGCGACCTGGGCCTGGGACTGACCAACACGCTGGCCCAACCCTGGGGCATGTGGGCGAGCATATTGCTGCTGGCGCTGTTGCTGGCAGGACTGCCCCGGTTGCTGCGCCAGGAGGGACGACTGGTTGCTGTGCTGGTGGCCTGGCTGCTCGCCTACGGGGCGTTTTTCTTCTGGTGGGAGCCAGACAATATTGAGTTTTGGATCGCCAGTTTGCCACCGCTGCTGCTGCTGCTGGCCCTGGCCCTGAGCACATGGCGCAAGGCCTGGCATGCTGGGGTGTGGGCGGTTCTGGCCCTGGGCGCAGCCATGCTCTACAGCAATGGGACGGCGATTGCACAGCGGGGCGATGCCACCAACGACATGCAGCGCATCATCAGCCAGCGGGTGGCCCAGGCCAGCACGCCCAACGACCTGCTGCTGGTGCCCGATGGCCTGCAGGAGTTGTACTTGCCCTACTACGAGGGCCGTAACAACGTCTACTCGCTGAACCAGGCCCTGTTTGAAAGCGAAAACAACTGGTTTACTGCGTGCAGTCGAGTGCAGGAGCGGATAAATCTGGCGCTTCGCAGCGGCACGGCCATTTTGATTGGCGATGCGGTGTTACAGCCGGAACTGGAAACACAGCGAAGCGGGCCGGATTCGGGCGCACAGGGTCGCGGGGGGCTGCTCGAACGCTTCGGCCTGACGCAACAGCAAATTAGCGCATGCTTCCAGCCTTTTGCGGAAGAGTTGCAGCCAGTGGAATTAGATCCAGGTCTACCTCGCTTCTACCGTCTGCCTTCGGCACAACAGCGGGCTGACGGAGCGGGCTGGACATTTAGCGCCAGGCGTTGGGGTTGGCAGGCCAACAATGTGAAGCATGAACGTTTCGAGAATGGCTGGCTGATGACGCCTGACGCTGATCCCTGGCTGCTTAGCCCGCCCATGCAGCTCGACACGGGGCGCTACCGGGCAATTGAAATTCGCATGGCAGCCACCACAGCCGCCCGCGATGCCCAACTCTTTTTCCTTGATGCCAGCGGCCAGACGGACGAGACACGCTCGGTGCGCTGGACGCTACAACCAGACCCGGACTCACACGTGTATGAGATTGAGCTGCGGGGCCAGCCGGGCTGGTCAGGCATTATCAGCGGGCTGCGCCTCGACCCGGTGGGCCTGGGCGACGGCGGCACGGTGCGGATAGAGTCGATTCGGTTGGTGCAGTAGGGGAGATTGGCGATTGAAGATGAGTTCGCAGTTGGCAGTTTGCTGCACCGCACGGGAAATAAGGGACATGAAGGAAATGGCGCTCAAATCAATTTCCCTTATTTCCTCTGCCCTCTGCTCTGCATCATGCTTCGCGCTGTTTGTCTCTCCCTGACAGCAGCAGGTAGCCATACATCAGCACGCCCGAGCCGAGGGAGACGAGGAGTTTCACCGCCACAGGTAGGCTGCTGGGCGAGATGTAGCTTTCGATCAGCCCGGCGATGACCAGGAGCGGGACGCAGCCCACCAGCAGGATGAAAGCCCGCCGTGTGGCCAGCACCAGGGCTGCCCGTCGCGTAAGCAAGCCAGGCCGCAGCAGCGCCCAGCCAATCTGCATGCCTGCCCCGCCTGCAATAAAGATCACACTGAGTTCAATGGTGGCGTGGGCGGCCACGAAGCCCCAAAGATTGTCGGCGAAATCGAAGTGCTGCGCTGCCCCGGCCACACTCCCCAACAGCATGCCATTCAGCGCCAGCACATAGAGCGACAACAAGCCGAACAGCACCCCACCAGCAAAAGCAAGGAATGCCACCCGAATGTTGTTGGTCATAATAAACGCACCGGAGGCGGCCCGCCCGTCGTCGTTGATGCGCTGCCACCACTCCTCACCGTTGCGAATGTTGGTCACTACATCTTCCAGGCCAGGGATGATGATGTTGGCAGCATCGGGGTTGCGCCAGGTAACGAAAAAGCAGACCAGGGCGGGCAGAAAAAACATCAGCGCGGCGGCCAAGGTGTAGCCCCATGTAGCCCGAAAAGTCTGCGGCAGGCTGTGGGTGAAGAAGGCCAGCAACTGGCGCAAGCGGGCGCTGCGCTCGCGGTAGACCTGGCTATGGCCTCTGGCTACCAACCCGTTGAGATAACTGCTCACCGGGTGGCGCGGAAAGTCGCGGCGGGCCACCGCCAGATCGGAGGTGGCCTGGCGGTAAAGCCGCCCCAACTCCTGCAACTCATCGGCGGAGAGCGAGGTAAGGTTGCCCCCGGCGCGCCCCAACAGCGCCGTGAGGCGCTCCCAGGAACTCTTCTTTTGTGCGATAAAATCTTCTGCAAGCATACGACGAGTTACGAGTTACGAGTTATGAGTGACGAGTAGCCGAACACAGTTGGCAGTTCGCAGTTGGCAGTTAAGAGTCTTAAGAAACGGTTGACTGCGAACGAATCTCAATTCTCAACGCTCAATTCTCAACTTGCTTGATCAGCGTGCCTTCGCCCACCGCATTGCCAGTGAGCGCCCGGTGGAGCAGGCCCGGCGCGGGGCCGATCAGGTGAATTTCCAGTTCGGGCAGGTGCTGCACCAGTTGCCACATGGCTTCGATCTTTGAGCGCATGCCACCCGTCACATCTACCGCCCGTGAATCGCCCGTGCCATGCAGCACGCTGGCGATGTTTTCCTCAGTAATGAGGGGAATGCGTTCGGCAGCCGGGTTCAGGTGCGGGTCGGCGGTGTAAACACCGGCCTCGCCCACCAGCACAATCCGCCGGGGCCGAATAGCGGAATGCAGACACAAATATGCAAACAGGCCCTCGGTCGAAATAATGGCGCTGCCCTGGGCCGTGTCAAAACTCACATCGCCATGCACCACCGGAACCATGCCATGGTCGAGAGCCAGCAAAATGGTGTCAACCTGCCAGTGCGTCACCTCGTGAGCGACGCTGTGCAACGATGCCGAAGGCTGAAGCGCAAGCGCGGGCACCTCGGCCCGCAGCAACGCATCAACCACGATGCGATTGAGGCGCAGCGCGGCAGCGGCGGTGCGGGCGAAGCCCATCCAATCACCATCAACGGGAATGCCCTTGTGGACGCCGTAGCGGGCGGCGTAGACGTGGCCAAACGAGCCGCTACCGTGGCCAAGCACCAGCCGCAGCGTCGGCAGGTCGTCCAGGGCAGCACGTACTTCCGCCGCCAGCCTGCTGATGACGGGCAGATCGGCGGCTTCTTCGCCCTGCTTGTTAGTGATGACCGAACCGCCGAATTTAATAAAAGTGAGCATGTACTATCCACTACGGAACATGTAGAGAATGCCGAGAACGGTGACACCCCAGAGCAAAATACTCACCGCTAGCGGCATGTCTTTCAATACCAGGTCTTCCGGGCTGCCACCACCATCGCGCTGGTAGATTAAATAGAGGTAGCGGAAAATGGCGTAGACCACAAAAGGAATGGTCAGCATCAGCACTGGGTAGGGCCGCTGCGGCACGGCAGGGGCCGAAAAGGTGGTCATGCTGTAGGCCATAATCACACTGGCAGTGACGATGGACATCATCTGATCCAGCATCGGCACCGAGTATTCGTTTAAAATACGCCGATGCTCGCCCGCACCGTTTTCCAGCAGCACCAATTCGTGGCGACGCTTGCCAATGCCCAGAAACAGCGCCAGCAGCCCCATACACACCAGCAGCCAGGGCGTCATCGCCACGTTAATCACGGCGGCACCGGCCACGGCCCGCAGCACAAAGCCCGCCGCAATCGTCAGAATGTCGAAGATGACAATGTTTTTGAGCAGGTAGGTGTAGAGAAAGCCCTGGATGATAACATAAGCACACAGCACGAGCATCAGGCCGCCATCGGGGTCAATCAGGTAGGAAAGGGGTAACACCGTGGCGACCAGCACCACTGCCGCCACAATCGCTACCGTCGGGCTGAGGCGTCCTGAGGCCAGGGGACGGTGGCGTTTTTTAGGATGGGCCCGGTCTTTCTCAATATCCTTCAGATCATTAATCAGATAAATGGCGCTGGCGGCCATGCAGAAGGCCGCAAAGGCGGCAATCACCTTCAGCACTGGTTCTGGCTGAGTCCAGAGTCGGCCTTCAGAAAACGCGATTGCTGCAAAGACAAACACATTCTTCACCCACTGGCGTGGGCGCATGGTTTTCAATAATTCTCGCAACACGGCCAGACCGGTTGCCGGGGTTGTATTCAACGTTCGCTCCGACGACATCTCTCGCATGCAGATAGCCTTTCCGGTTCATTCCACCGAGGTATTCTACTTCACTGGTGGGGCAGCGTCAATCTTGACAGCCGGGCGGAAAACGGGTACCCTCGCAGAGTACATGCAGGGTTCACCGCCGAGGGCGCAAAATAAAAATACGCGCGCAACGGCGCAAAGCACACCAGGGTAAGCAGGTGAATGGACGCATACGCATCCGTTGCGCCGTTGCGAGAAATCATTCGATGAACACGTTGCTGATTGCGACCCACAACAAGGGCAAGCTGCGGGAGTTTGCGCAGATATTTGCCGGGCTGGACTGGCAACTCCGTTCCCTCGACGATCTTGGCATCAGCGAGGAGATTGAGGAGACCGGTACAACCTTCCACGAGAATGCCCGTTTGAAGGCCGAGGGCTACATGGCGCTGAGCGGCCTGCCAACGCTAGCCGACGACAGCGGACTGGAAGTGGCGGCGTTGAAGGGTGAGCCTGGCGTTTATTCGGCCCGCTACGGCGGCGTAACGGGGCCAGCCCAACTGGAATATCTGCTGAAGCAGCTGGAGGGCGTGCCGTTTCACGACCGACTGGCCCGCTTTGTGTGTGTGATTGCCCTGGCCCGCCCTGGTGCCGAGACCGAGTTTGTCGAAGGTACGCTGCCTGGTGTGATTGAGTTTGAACCGAAAGGCACCGGCGGCTTTGGCTACGACCCGCTCTTCTACGTGTTAGACGCCGATATGACCCTGGCCGAAATGCCGCCCGAGCGCAAAAACGCCATGAGCCACCGGGCACAGGCCGCCCAGGCTGCCCGCGAGGTGCTGGCAGGATGGAGCTGATCCGCGAAGGAAACAGCAGTTTAACGCAGAGGCGCAGAGCAGTTGGCAGTTGGCAGTTCTCAGTTTGTAGTTGACGTGTAACACAGCACCCTTCGACTACGCTCCCTTCGGCTTCGCGGTTCGTGAGCTTGCCTGTCCTGAGGCATCGAAGGGACGAACGGCAGGGCAGGCAGGGCAGACGCAGTACGCAGTACGCAGTACGTTTCACTCGTCACTCGAATTTATGTCACTTCGCGTCACATCTTTTGCATCGGGGAGTAGCGGCAATGCCCTGCTGGTGCAGGCGGGGGGCATGGCCCTGCTGGTGGATTGCGGCATTTCGCTACGAGCGATTGAAAAATACCTGCGTTGCATGAATATTGCGCCGGAGCAGTTGGGCGCGGTGCTGCTGACCCACGAACATGGCGACCACACGCTGAGCGCAGCGGCCCTGGCGCGGCGCTACCACATTCCCGTCGTGTGTAATGGGCCAACGCGGGCCGCCCTTGGCCCGGTGCTGGAAGAAATTGCCGTTGAGGTGCTGCCAGTGGGTGAACGGGCCAGCCTCGGCCCATTTGATGTTTCCAGTTTCCTTATTTCACATGATGCTGCCGCACCGGTGGGCTACTGCATCAGCGCCGGTGGACTCACACTGGGCCTGGCAGTTGACCTGGGCTGCTGGGACGAGACGATTGCCCGCGCCCTCCGTTGCGCCGATTTGCTGGTGATTGAAGCCAACCACGACCGCGAGATGCTGCTGAGTGCGCCCTACCCCTTCCCCATCCGCCAGCGTATTTTTAGCCCTCAGGGTCACCTCGACAATGTGCAGGCCGGGGAGTTGTTGTCGCACATCGGCTCTGACGGGCGCAAGCGCGACGTATGGTTGGCTCACCTTTCCGAGCAGGCCAACTCGCCCCGCAAAGCGGTGGAAGGCGTGCAACGGGTGCTCACGCTAGATGGGGTGAAGAATCTGCATGTTGCGGCCCTGCCGCGCAAATCGCAGGCCGCCCCCGGCACCATACCCACCTGGAGCGGCGACAATCTTCTGGTGCAGCGCAGCCTGTTTGACGGATAGTTTTTACCGCAGAGGCCATGAAGAGCGCGGAGAGAAATTGGAGATGACAGATTGGAAATGGATCGGCAAATGAAAGCAAAGACACATTGCAACTCGTGACTAGTAATTTTTTGCTTGTAAATCCTCCGTTTTCTCCGCCCCCTCCGCAGTGAAAAACCCTTGCGAGGCCAACTTCTATAGGCTATAATTGCCGGTAGCATGGCGTTATACGTCCATAGGATAACCCTGTCTCCCTGAGACGTTTGAGCGGTGCCACCAGGCTAGCGAGGGCAACGGCGTAGATGCCCTGGGTGTATCGCCACGGTTAAGGCCAGGGGCCAGTTTGGACTCTGGCTTTATTTTTGCACCTTGTTGGAGTTGATGATGGCGAACATCAAGATTGTGACCGACGGTTCTGCTGACGTGCCACCAGCTTTGGTCGAAGAGCTTGGGATTGAAGTAGTGCCGGTGCTGCTGCATGTGGACGAGCGCGTCTACCGCTCTGGCCTTGATATGACCAATGAGCAATTTTTCGAGCTGTTTCAGCATAGCAACCACCATTTTGAGGCCAGCTCGCCGGGCGTGGCCCTGTTTGAACAGCTTTACCGCCGCCTCTCGCTGGAGTATGATCACATCTTCTCCATTCATATGAGTTCAAAGCTCAGCGGCGTTCACCGGGCTGCTGTGCAGGCCCGCAGCAAGCTCCCCGCCTCGATGACCAGGGTAGAGCTGATTGACAGCAAATCGGCCTCAATGGGTCTTGGCTCGACGGTGATTGCGGCGGCGCGGGCGGTGCGGAGCGGGGCTAGCCCCGACGAAGTTGGTCAATTGATCAACAGTTTAATTCAACACACCCATGTGGCCTTTTTTGTGGATACGATGGAACACCTCGAACATAGCGGGCGGCTCACCCTGGCAACCAGCGTACTTGGCTCCATGCAGCGCATCAAGCCACTGATGATTTTGGACGAGGGCGAGATTGTGCCCTACGAGCGCACCCGCACCCGCGCCAAGGCGATTGAGGGGCTGTACACCTTTGTGGAGGATTTCCCGCATGTGCAGGATGTGACGATTCTGCATGTCACCACGCCCGAAGACGTAGAAAAGCTGATTGAAAAGCTGGAGCCGATCTTCCCCCGCGAACGAGTGCAGATCGCCCAGTTTGGCCCGGCAGTCGCCACCCACCTCGGCTCCGGGGCCATGGGCGTGGTGGTGTTTGAAGGGATTGAATGAGTTACGAATCACGAGTGACGAGTGACGAATGTTTCGTGAAACGTGCAACGTGATGAGTAACCATAATTCGTAAATCAGCAATCGGTTCTCGGTTCTGCGCATCACTAATCTCCAAACTCCATTCTCCATTCTCCATGCAAGCACGCGAGCAGATTATTAAACTGGGCAAGGTGCTGGCGCAGGAGCAGCGCCTGGGCTACACCGACACGGTAGTGCCGGAAGGGCTGCTGCCGTTTCTGGAACGCTGGCAGGCCGACTGCGACGGCGCAATGGAACTTCCTGCCGTGCAACAGGCGCTGAGTCTGCTGGTGGACTATGACGTGCAGCCGGTGGCCGTGCGCCGCCAGCGCCTTGACCGAGCGTTGGAAGGGCTGCGGGCGCTGTTTAAAAACACAGAACCGAGAACCCAGAACCCAGAACCTGTAGGGGCCGACCAACGTATCGGCCCGACCCCACCCGCAAAAACCCAGACCGTTCTGCACAAA
>JALONX010000162.1 GCA_025454695.1 Chloroflexaceae bacterium | reverse complement strand
ACAACTGTTAGCAGCTTAACCCTTAACTCGACTTTGTCCATTTCAAACCAAAAGGCCAGTCAATTGGCGAACTGTGAAAAACGCTCATATCCCATTGCAATGCGGTAGAACGGCACTGCTGTAGACGTACTTGCCGTTTTTGCAGCGTCACCGCATCACAGTGACATGCAAAAAAGGTTGGAACCACCCATACGCTGCGCGTCCTCATGCAGCTTCTCCATGCATCGCAAATGGACAAAGTCGAGCTT
The DNA here is from genome assembly GCA_025454695.1 of Chloroflexaceae bacterium. Lineage (GTDB taxonomy): Bacteria > Chloroflexota > Chloroflexia > Chloroflexales > Chloroflexaceae > JALONX01. Next base: position 9,483 of record JALONX010000162.1, on the reverse strand, counting down.
AACCCTTAACCCCTAACCCTTAATTCCAGGTAAACGCAATAATGCACAGCGAAACCGGCCAGGCCAGATACTTCACCGGCACCGGCAAGTCAATGGTGCGTTTGCCGCGCCGTTCATAGTCAGAAATCAGTAACCCACCCGTCGCATACCACGCAATCGCCAGGTAGAGCAGTGCCATGTGCAAATCCTTTTTGGTTGAAAACGGTGACGTGTGCCGTGCGGGGGTGGCACTGCTGGTATTTTACACAGATTTTACGATTGGGCAAACTACTATTACTGGCAAATTAGGTTGTGTTTGGTTACATTTTCTCAACTGTGCAGCTTGCATCCGTTATCCCACCGCAATCAGTGGAAAAATGGCCGCCACGATCCAGGCGAAAATGGCCGCGTTCGCCAGTGCGCCCACCAGGGGCGTGCCACTCCGCCGCGTCAGCACGCCGCTAAACAGCCCGTAGATGCTGAAGTAGATCAGGAAGAGCGGCGCAATTAGCACCAGAAAGAAGAGGCGTGGGTTGAGCGCAATCGCCAGGGCCAGCGAGAACATAAAGATGACCTTGGTGATGGCGTAAGCCCCACGTAGCCCGCCCGCCCGCCGCGTCAGCCACTCATCGGCCAGAAAATAGGGCAGCATAGCCCCAAACACCGCCCCGAAGATCGGCAGGCGCACCGGCGGCGGAAAATAGTTGAGCAGAAACATGTGGGCAGGCAGGCCAAACATCAGCAGCACATAGCCAAACATTAGCAGCGCTGCCGCAACAATCACTGGCAGGCGTAGCCGCAGCGCCCTCCACCATGTGGCTGGCCGGGCGGCTTGAGGACGCGGGACTGGCGCTGCCTGCTGTTGCCCCCGGCGTAGCCGCAGTGCCAGCAGCCCCAGCCCGCTTGCCACGCCATAGAGCGCGAAGTAGAGCGCCAGCGGCCCGCCCACCAGAATCGGCAGCAAGCCATCGGCGGGGAAGAGCCGCAGCAAAAGCGGCGCAAGCAACGCTGGCAACAGCGCCACCAGCCACCAGCCCCATCCCGGCGCGTGCCCGCTTGTCCAATCTGCAATCTGCAATCTGCAATCTACAATTAAACTGAGTGGCCAGAACAGCACTGTGGCCGACACAAACAGCAGCACCAGCCACAGCAGCCGCATGTCGAGAAAAGGAGCCTGGGGCTGCGGGCGCTCAAACACGCCGTTAAACCAGCGCAGCGACTCATCCATGCTCACCGGGCTGAACAACACGCCGATGTGTTCGACAAACGGCGGGTAGACTACCCGGCGGGCGTTGCCATCGGCCAGGCTGCCGTAGGTAACACCGGTTTGCCCCTGCCCGCCCGCCGCCTGGTCGGCAATGCGTTGGGCCGGGCCGTGGAGTTGCGGTTCCAGCGCCCCGGTCAGCACCAGCAGGTTGCGGGGGCTAGCGGGTGTCACGCCGCCGTAACCCAGCGACACCGCCACCGTCCCGGCAATCGCGGGGTGGGCCTGGGCGTAGCGCACCACCGCCTCGCTGCCCATGGAATGGCCGAGCAGCCCCACCCGCCCGTCGCCCTGCTGCCGGGCCAGCGCCACCACCGCATCTAGCGTGGCGCTGAGTTGGGCATGGCGTCGTTCGCGGTCGGTGATGTCGCCCTGCAGCGGGGTGGTGTTCTGACCATGGCCAGGGAAATCGAACGTGAGCGTGGTGAAGCCGCCACGGGCCAGCGTCACCGCAAATGAGTCCATAATCTGCTGCGAGCCAGCAAAGCCGTGGGCAACCACAATCGCCGGGGCAGGTTCCATGCCTCCCCGGTAGATGGTCACCGGCGTTGCCCCCAGCCACTGCCGCTCGATCCGCAGCGGCTGCGTGGGTAGCAGCAGCTGCCACCATGCAATCGCCAGGCCCACCAGCCCCAGCAGGGCGGACAGCCAATAGCCAATACGGTACGTTATAAGCATTTAGCCACAGAAAGCACAGTATTTAGCCACAGAGAACACAGAGAGCACAGAGTGGATTGTAGATTGCAAATTGTAGATTGCAGATTGCGGAGTTACGCATTCACGATGGTTCCAGGTTCTCCGTTCCCCTCGGCTGAACTCGGGGCAGGCTCGGTTCTCGGTTCACTTCGGCTTCGCTCAGGGCAGGCTCGGTTCTCGGTTCTCGGTTCTGTGTCCTCTGTGCCCTCTGTGCCCTCTGTGGCAAAAACTGCTGCCGCTACAACTCTAGCACCTGCAATTCGCGGCCAATTTCGGCCACGCCCCCGAAGCCACCGGCTCGCACCTCGGCCAGGGCCTGCTCTTCCGGTAGCGTCCAGCGCGGGCTGTAATGCACCAGCACCAGCCGCCCAACCCCAGCCTTTGCCGCCACTTCGCCCGCCTGCCGCGGCGAGGTGTGGCCGGGAAAAGCCTCGGCAGTGGCAGCCTCGTGAATGAGGATGGTTGCGCACTCGGCCAGCGCCGCCACCGCCTCACACGGCTCGGTGTCGCATGAATAGACCAGGGCACGGCCCGTCTCGCTGTGTTCAAAGCTGGACGCCAGACAGGGGCGGCTGTGAGCGGTCAGAGCGGTGTGGAGCCGCCAGCCTTCGCCCAGTTCCAGGCTGTCGCCAGCATTAATGGGCACCCACTCAATCGGCACGGCGTACTGCTCCTGGTGAAAGGCCTCAATCACCCGTTGCATAATCGCCAGCGTCGGCTCCAAACCGTAAACGGTCAGCGGTTCGGTGCGCCCGGCCAGCCGCATGCTAAAAATCAGCGCGGGCAAACCGTTGATATGGTCGGTGTGGCTGTGGGTAAGCAACACCGCCCGCAGCATCGGCCCACCATCAACGCCTGCCGGGTCAAGTCCGGCCTTGAGCAGCCGCTGGTAGGTGCTGCCACCCGCATCAATCAGCAGCGGGCCGCCGGGGCCATCCCAGACCATGTGGGTATTCTCGCGGTCAATATCGGGCAGGCCCGTGCCCACTCCTAGCAAAATCATGCGTGGCATAGTGTTCCATTGACGATTGACGATTGACGATTGACGATTGATGATTGACGATTGACCGGAGACCGCTGATCAATGAGAATGCAATGGTGTAGGGGCAGTGTCTCTGACCCACCCACCATGCAAAACAATGAACGTTGACCGGAGTTACGCAATACGCAATACGCAGTAGATTACTCCATCGGCACCAGCCGCTGCCGCAGGGCGTAGATGGCGGCCTGGGTGCGGTCGGCCAGGTGCAGCTTGCTGAGAATATTGCTCACATGGGTCTTCACCGTCTTCTCGCTGATGATCAGGGCGTCGGCGATCTCTTTGTTGCTTTTGCCCTTGGCAATCAGCCGCAGCACGTCCATCTCGCGCTCGGTGAGCTGGTCAACCGGGGCTTCGGCGGAGCGCGGCGTGCTGAACTCTTGCATGAGTTTTGCGGCCACCTCGGGGTGTAACACCGCCTCGTTGCGCTGGGCCGCCCGAATGGCGTGGGCCAGTTCTTCGGGCGAAATGTCCTTCAGTAGGTAGGAAATAGCCCCGGCCTTGATTGCCGGAAAGACCTTGTCGTCGTCCACAAAGCTGGTCAGCACAATCACCCGGCTGCTCGGACTCACCCCCTTCACCCTGCGAGTCGTCTCCACCCCGTCCATCCCCGGCATCACCAGATCCATCAGCACCACGTCCGGCAGCAGTTCGCGGGCCAGACTCACGCCCTCCTCGCCGCTGCTGGCCTCGCCCACCACCTCAATATCCTCCTGCAACTCCAAAAAATCGCGCAGGCCTTGCCGCACCACGCGGTGGTCATCAATTAACATCACGCTGATGGTGTCCATAACACCTCCTAAGTTACGAGTTGTTCGCAGTTGTGCAGTTGGCAGTTGTGCAGTTGTACAATACTGCTAACTGCTAACTGCTAACTGCACTGCGTCTCTGCGTTTTTGCCCGGTGTGCTCATTGTCGTGCAACGGTGACAACCAGCGTTGTGCCGCCGCCGATGGCCGAGCGCAGCTCCATGCTACCACCGACTTCGGCGGCTCGCTCGCGCATGCTGACCAGGCCCAGATGTCGCCCGTCCAACTGGGGCGCATCCACCTCAAAACCGTCGCCGTCATCCACCACCTGCACCCGCACCCGCTCGGCGCTGAACTCAAGCTGCACCCGCACGTTGCTGGCGTGGGCGTGTTTCACCACGTTGTTCAAAGCCTCCTGCACAATCCGGTAGAGCGGCTGCTCGATGCCACGGGCGTGGCGTTCGTCGCCACTGACGGCGATCTCAATCCGCAACCCTTCGCGCATGCTCAGCGTGGCGGCGTGCTGGTTGAGCGCCGCCACCAGGCCCTGGTCGCTCAGGGCGGGCGGGCGCAGCTGAAAAATCAGCGCCCGCATCTCGGCCAGAGCCGCACTGGCCGTTTCTTGCAGCCGCTCCAGCTGGGCTGCCGCCCGTTCCGGGTTTCTGGCCAGTTGGGCGCGGGCCGCCTTCGCCGTCAGCGTCATGCTGAAGAGCTGCTGGGTGACGCTATCATGCAGGTCGCGAGCCAGCCGATTGCGCTCTTCCAGCACGGCGGCCTCCTGGGTGCGCCGGGTGAGTCGTTCGTTTTCCAGCGCCCCGGCCAGAATGTCGGCGGCAGTTTCTAGCACCGCCACATCTTCATGGGTAAAGGCCGCCACCTCCCGCGACTCCAGGTTGATCACGCCCAGCACCCGTTCGTTAGCCACCACCGGCACACAGAGTTCAGCCCTGGTGTCGCCCGAGCCAGCCCGCGCCTGGTAGACATCGCTCAGCCGCACGTCGTCCACCTGCTGCGTCTCACCGGTGCGAGCGGCCCGCCCCAGCAACCCCGTGCTGGCGTGCTGGCGAAAGCCCAGCGGCTCCTGCCGCCGCTCGCCCGCCCCCGCCGAAAGCACCAGTTCATCGGTGCTTTCATCCAGCAGAAAGAGTTCCACATGGCTGTAGCCAAAGCCGTGCTGGATCTGGCTGATAATGTCTACCAGTGTTGTATTCAGGTCAAGGCTGGCAGTGGCAGTGCGGGCCAGGCCATTTAAGACGGTGAGCTGAGCCGCCCGCCGCTGATCCTGCTCGGCCACATGTTGCAACTGGCGAAACAGGCGGGCGCTGGTGATGGGTCCGCTAATCTGGGCCGCAATCGCTTCCAGCAAATCCACGTCGTCGTAGGAAAAAACGGCGGGCTGGCTACTGCCCACATTCAGCGTGCCGATAATCTGGCCGCCGCTGCGCAGGGGCACCACAATGCACGCTGCCAGGGGCACGTAGCCGCTGAAAAACGCGGCGGACTCACCGGGCACAAGCGTCACGCTGCCACGGGCCATGTCAACTTCAAGCTGGTTGGAAAGAAAGGGCAAGCCGTGCTGCACCACGCTACCCACCATCCCGGCTCCCACCGACACCCGCACGGCCCGGGCTTCCTCGTCGGTTGGCGCAACCGAGTCGGCCCACACCAACGTCGCACCATCCAGCAGGGCGATGGAGCCGCCGTGAAAGGCCACTTCCATGCGGGCAATGGTGCGGCTCAGAATGGTTTCCAGGTTGAGGCTGGCGCTCACGTCGCGGCCCAGTTCGGCCAGCAGCTGCTCCTTGGCCAGCAGACGGGCGCTGCGGTCGGCCAGGCGCACATTTTCCAGGGCCAGGGCTGCTTGCCGGGCAATCGCCTCCAGCGGCTGCACATGTTCCGCATCCAGCGGAAAGCGTTCTTCAGGCAGGGAAATATAGATCAGGCCCAGCAGCCGTTCGGCCCGCCCCCGCAGCGGCACCAGCAGCATGCCGCCAGCAGACGGGGATGGGCCAGGTTCAACTGGCACCTCCGGTGGGAGTTGATAGGACTCGCTCACATGATAGGCGGGCTGCAACAGGTTCTGGTAGAAGCTCGGCGGCACCGCGCGCGTCTGCAATTGGGGCAGCGCCTCGTCGGCCATGCCCACGGCGGCGGCCAACTCCAGGGCGTCAGTATCGGCGTGGCGCAGGCGCACATACACCACCGGGCTGGGCAGCAGCGTGTGGATAGTGGCGGCCACATCGTGCAGCAGCTGCGCCGGAGTAATGTCTACCCGGAGTTGTGAACCGAAGGCCAGCAGGTCGCCCAGGGGCAGGCTGCGGGCCGCTTCAGCTGAAGGCATGCCGTTCACGGCGTTACGTTCCTATAGCAGATTGCAGATTGGCGGATTGCAGATTGCAGATTGGAACAGCACTGGTATGCGGAAAAACCACATGGTGCTGGCTCAACCGATGTGCAAACTGCTATATTATCTCTCGCAAAGGCGCAAAGGCGCAAAGGCTGAACCACAAAGGAAATACAGGAAATGAGGGAAATGGCTACTGAGCATTGTGCTTTTATTTCCGTTATGTCCTTTTCTGAAAAGCCTCGCGCAAAGCCGCAAAGAGAATCGCGGCCATGTCGGCTTCACAAACGATAGCAACCGTGTCCTAGTATAGCGTCAGGCAATCGTAAATCGTAATCTTATAGAAAAAGTCACCCATCCTCGTGCGCCGTTGGCCGCCCGATGCTGATTGGCCCGAAGAGATCGGTCTGTTCGACGGCGATCTCGTAGCGTTTCCACATCTCCAGCACCGCCCAGAAGGTGACGATGATTTCCTGGCGGCTGGTGGCCAGCGAAAGCAGGTTTTCAAAGCTGATCCAGCGCTGGGTGGCCAGCCGTTGGGTGATATTCTGCCGCACGTCGGCCACCGTGAGCCGGCTAGGCAAGTTAAGTGCGGCGGTATCTTCCAGCGGTAGAAGCAGCTGCATGCGGCGCTGCACGGCGGCGATCATGTCGGCCAGCGTGTTGTCGAGCGGCACATTGTCGGGCGGCGGGGGCAGCGGCGGCGGGGCGGTGCGCAGAAAGGTGCGTCGCTCCTCTTCCTGCCAGGTTTTTAGCTGCTGGGCCGCATGTTTGTAGCGCTGATATTCACGCAACTGCCGGGTGAGCGCCTCGGCATCGTCCACCGCGTTGCCGTCGCCGGGCTGGGGTGCAATGGCAGGGCGTGGCAGCAGCGCCCGCGACTTGATCAGCAGCAGGCGGGCGGCCAGGGCGATAAACTCGGCCAGCGCCCGTGGCTCCGGCGACTCAAGCGACCGTACATGGGCCAGGTACTGGTCGGCCACCTGCGCCAGGGCTATCGTCGTAATGTCGAGTTCCGCCCGCTCAATCAGCTGCAACAGCAAATCTAGCGGGCCTGCAAAGGTTGGTAGGGTGATGGTGTACACAAGTTACGAATTACGAATTACGAATTACGAGTGATTGAAGTCTTCAGTTGGCAGTTGGCAGTTGGCCACGGTTGGAGGAAACTGCAAACTGCCAACTGGATACTGCGAACGGTTCTCGGTTCTCGGTTCTCGGCTCATTGGCAACAGTTGGAGGAAACTGCAAACTGCCAACTGGATACTGCAAACGGTTCTCGGTTCTTGGTTCTCGGTTCTCGGTTCCTGGTTCTTTCCGCTCAATGCTGCTCATCGGCCCATTTCAACAACGCGGCCCGGCCCTGCGGTGCTACGTCGTGGTAATGGCGAATGGTTACAATGATGTCGGGTGGACTGCCCGCTGCCGCCGCCAGGTGCGCCCCACGCCAGGCGTGCTCCGCATAGACTCGCAGGGGCCGCAGGGGGCCACGCCCGCTGGCCGCCAGCGCCTGGTAGAGCGGGGGCAGCCGTTTCAGCAGCGTCGCCAGGGTGTACCAGAGCAACGGCATGGGCCGCCCCTCGTCCACCTTGCCGCAGTCGTGAAACATGGCCGCCCGCAGCAAGAGTTCATCGGTGTAGCCAGCCCGTTGCAGCGTCCAGTAAACATCCAAACAATGACGCTGATCGTAGGCTGGCATGGAAGCAAACAACAGGCCCTCGGCAGGCGTTAAGGTGCGGTTCACCAGCGCCAACTCTTCCGCCGAAACCGTGGCCCGCAACGCCGCCACAAACTGGCGCACCCGGTAGAACAAGGACATAGCAACAACCTTACAGCACAACGTTCGCGTCAATTATACCATTGCTGAAATTCGGACGTTGCGAACCCGCTGACAGAAGATGAATAAAAAGTTATGAATATCGCTATGTATACACAAGTATGCTATAATTTTCGCAGTTGTTACCCTTGTGTCACCAATATCTCAGTCTACTGCAATTGACACGGTGGAAGCAGCACTTCTGGTAATGCTACCTGACTTAGAAACCGGCATCCTCTGCTGAAGGACAACTGTGCATGTCACTCTATATACCTGATGGAACCCCGCCTGTTGTACCCGCCGCGCTCGCTCGCATTGAGCGCCGCTTGCCCCAGGCTGGCGATGTGTTGATTCGTATGGGTGGCCGCGTAGAACCGGAAGACGTGGTAGCGAAAGCGTTTGTCACACCACCGCCGCTTGCCATCAATGTAGCCCGCGCCCTGGCCATTCCGCCAGCCCTGGTGGAACGGGCCATGCGCCGCGAGGTGGGTAACAAAGTCACCCAGGGCGAGGTGCTGGCCCGCACCAGCCCCATTGGGGGCCGCACATGTAGCGCACCCGCTAGCGGCCTCATCACCTCGGTAGACCCAACCTCGGGCTATGTCACCATCTCGCCCGACCCGGAAGCGCTGGAGCTGCGGGCCAACATTCGCGGCGTGGTGATGGAAGTGCTGCCTGGCGAGGGCGTGGTGATCGAAACCCCTGCCGCCCAGGTGTATGGCGCGTTTGGCATTGGCAACGAGCGCAATGGCGTGCTGCGGTTGCAAGTCACCGATCCCGGTGAAATTATTCAGGCCAAAGACATTGATTCACGCTGTGCCTACGCCATTCTCATCGGCGGGGCGGGCATCAGCGCGGCGGCCTTAAAGCAGGCCGTGAAAGAGCAGGTCTGCGGCATCATCGTTGGCGGGATTGACGAAAAGGAGCTACGCACCTTTCTCGGCTGGGCCAACCAGAACGCATGGAAAACCGGCAGCAATGGGTGGCACCTGCCCAATGAGTCTGCTGCCGCCGACCCCGGCCTGACGCTGATTGTGACCGAGGGCTTTGGCGAACGACCAATGTCGAGCCCCATTTTCGACCTGCTGAGCGCCCAGGATCGCCAGGAGGCCATGCTGGAAGGGCGGACTATGCTGCGGCGGCCCATGCGGCGGCCCCGGGTTGTCATCCCGCTGATGCGAAGCGCCGGTGCCCAGCTTGAGCCGTCGCGGCCACAGCTGCGGGCCGGAGCCAGGGTGCGCTTGCTCAACCAGGCTCACCTGGGGCAGATAGCCCAGGTACGGGCAGTGGCCAACGCCCCACGGCGCACAGCCTCCGGCATCCAGGCCACTGCAGTGGAAGTGTTGCGCGAGGATGGCACTATTGCATGGGTGCCGCAAACCAGCGTCGAAGTGGTAAGTTGAGCAGAATATCTACATGATGTTGCACGTAGAACAGGACAAACGGGTGCTAGAGACAGCCAACCAGCAGCAGACTAAAAAAGCGCCACTGGCCCGGGTATTAATTGTTGACGATGAGCAGTACATGTGTGACATCTGCTCACGCACCTTGCGGGCCGCCGGGTACGATGTTGTTTCCACCAACGACGCCAGCGCCGCC
>JALONX010000911.1 GCA_025454695.1 Chloroflexaceae bacterium | reverse complement strand
GCCGGGCTGGGCGAGCTTCCCCGATGCAGAGCGACTTGCCCACAGCAGCTTTGTGCCTTGCTACATGCAGCAAGAGCAGGAGCGCCAGACCGACGACCAGCCCTCACTCGCCGCCTTTATCCAGGATTTTGACCGTACTAATCACGTTCATCGTGCTCCGCTGGTGGTGGATGCGCCCACGCGCACCTTCGACCATGTGCTGCACCTGGAGCTGGGCAACCGCACGGTGCGCCTGCTGCACCTCCCTGGCCACACCCGCGACTCGACTGCGGTGTTGTTGCCCAATGATGGATTGATGTTTGTTGGCGATATGCTTTCCGACACGACCACGCCTCAAGTGAGCGACTCGGGCGATTACCTGCGCAGCCTCGACCTGATCCAGCAGTTTGTTTCTGCTGGAGTGGTGCGCACGGTGGTGCCAGGCCGGGGGCGGGTGTTGTGTGGGGCCGCCGAAATCGCCGCGATGATCGCCGCCGACCGCTCCTACATTCTTGGTGTGCGCGACCAGCTGGCCTTTGTCATGCGCCGCTATCGCCCCACCAGCCCCAACATGGAGCTGATCGAGCGCTCGGTGAGCAACTGGCGCTAGGTCTGCACGGCTGCCGCAGCGACTCAGAACCTGCCCCCGGCGAGCACTATCCTGGCTGTGTGGTCAAGGGCATTACCGTCAGCTACGTCACAAAACTCCGCATCTCAGCGCTAAAAACTCCGCGCACTCCACATGCACACGATAACACACGCTGGCTAAGTGAACCAGCCCACCACGGTGGTCACAATCAGCGTGAGCGAAAGCAGACTCACAATGATGGCAATGGCGTAGGCCAGCATGTTGAACCAGGCGTTATTGACATGCTCGCCCATCAGTTCGCGGTTGTTGATCAGGGAGAGAATAGCAAATAGCTCAATCGGCAGCAGTAGCCCGTTGAGCACATACACCCCCACCAGCACGTCAATCACGGGCAGGCCAGGGATGAGCGCCAGCGCCGCGCCCAGCACCACCAGCCCCGTAAACAGCCCCAGAAACACCGGCGCTTCGCTCCATGTGCGCGACACGCCCCGCTCGAAGCCCAGGGCCTCGCTCATCACGTAGGTGGTGGCCAGCGGCAGCACCCCCGCCGCCAGCAGCGAAGCCCCCAGCAGCCCCAGCCCAAACAGCACGCGCGCATATGGCCCGGCCACCGGCTCCAGCGCCAGGGCCGCGTCGGCGGCGCTTTCCACCGCAATGCCCCGTGGGAAGAGGGTGGCAGCCGTGGCGATGATAATGAACGAGGCGACAATTCCGGCAAACACAGTGCCGACAATCACATCAAAGCGGGTGTAGCGGTAGTCGTCCGGGTTGACGCCTTTTTCCACCACCGACGATTGCACATACAGCTGCATGTAGGGCGAAATCGTTGTGCCGATGAGGGCGATGAGCAGTTGGAGATAGCCCACATCGAGCTGCGGGCGTGGGGTGACGGCGGCCAGGGCCACTTCGCCCCAGTCGGGGTTGGCCAGAAAGGCGGCGGCGATGTAGGCGAAAAAGACCAGACTCAGGGCCAGAAAAATCTTTTCCACGTTGCCGTAGGAACCACGCGTAATCAGCAGCCAGATCACCACTGCTGCCAACGGCACGGCGATGTAGCGGCTCACGCCGAAGAGTTCGGCGGCGGCGGCGATACCCACAAACTCCGACATGATGATGCCCAGGTTGGCCACAAACAGTGTCACCAGTATCAGCGCGGTCACGCGCAGCGGAAAATTTTCGCGGGCCAGGTCGGAAAAACCTTTACCCGTCACTGCCCCCAGCCGGGCGCTCATTTCCTGCACCACGCCCACAAACAGGGTCACAATCACCATGGCCCAGAGCAGGCCGTAGCCATAGCTTGCCCCCGCCGAAGCGTAGGTGGCAATGCCGCCAGCGTCGTTGCCGGCGCTCGCCGCCAGCAAGCCCGGCCCCAGGGCCAGCAAGTAGGGCCGCATACGCCGCCAGCGGGCACGCCAGGGCGACCCACTGGTGGTTGACTGGCGGCTGGTTGTTGTTTCCTGCGATGTCATAGAAATTGAGAATTAAGAATTGAAAATTGAGAAAGAACGCAGTCCAGATTACGCAGTACGCAGTACGTAGTACGAGTCACCTCCGCCGCTGCCACACCTCCGGTAGCAGCACGGCCAGGGCATCGTCTACCGTTACAATGCCAATGAAGCATCCGTCGTCGTCTAACACGGGCACTGCCAGCAGGTTGTATTCCGCCAGCACGCGGGCCGCCTCACGGGCGGGCGTGTCGGGGTGAACGGTGGGCGGCTCGTCTTCCATCAGGGTCTGGAGCGGGGTTTCTGGCGGCGAGACCAGCAGCGAACGCAGCCGCACCAGGCCCAGCAGCCGCTCCGCGTCATCGTCGGCGACGATGTAGACGGCAAGTAGCGGGTCGGGCACATCTTCGTGGCTGCGAATGGCCAGAATCGCATCACCCACGCTGGCCGTTTCCGGCACCCGCACCAGGTCGGTGGTCATCAAGCGCCCGGCGCTGTCTTCGTCATAGGCCAGCAGCGCTTGCACATCGGCGGC
>JALONX010000910.1 GCA_025454695.1 Chloroflexaceae bacterium | reverse complement strand
AGAGCAGCTGGCCGACCTGAAGCTGGCCTACCCCACCTTCACCGCGATTGTGGGCGTGGCGGCCCGGCGGCTGGTGCGGCAGCTCGGCGCGGTGCCGATTGCGGCTCACTGGCGCGACCTGCGGCAGGCCCACGTCGCCGATTGGGAGCGTATTCATGCGCCGCACGACCGAGTAGAGGCGTAATCCGTAATTCGTAATCCGTATTCGGTGCCGGTCTCCTTCCGCACGTTTGGTGGCACGAGGAGACCGGCACCTTTTCATGTCACCCTCCTCCACATGTCTACATACCCAGGTGCCGGTCTCCTCTGTGGGTATTGCCCTACGTGCTATACTTGACGCAACCAGATGTACTGAGTTACCAGAGCTAGATCAGCAGGCAAGCGCACTGCAATGGCCAGGGTTAGCGCTCGTGCAGGTGGCGTAACGCCCGCCTGAGCGATAGCCCCGTCCCATTTGCACTGCTGTAGGTATCCTCAGCAGCCTCTGCGGTTGGCACAATTGCTCACCACCCTTTTTGCCAACGTGTTGGTTGTTCGCACGCTTTTAGAAAAAGGAAGGATGCACCAGACGATGCCCCGCATCATCACTCGTCTACTGGCACTCGCCATGCTTGTGAGTCTCATGCCGCTCCTGCCAACCACCCGTGTCGTAGCTCAAAACGGGAGCCTCATCACCAACGCCGGGTTTGAAAATGGCAGCGCCGCATGGGACTTGTGCGGCTCAGCCCAGATCGTTCAGGCCGGAAGCCCTGGGGTGACTGCTGCAATGGTGTACAGCGGCCAGCGGGCCTTGCGGCTCACCTATACGGAGGATAACAGATGTGGCAGCCCCGTTTTCGACCCCCACGGAGCCGCAGCACAATCCTTCCAGCTTCCGGCAAATGCCGAATCAGTAACAGTTTCTTTTTGGTATTCGCGGGTTGGCAACCCGGTCTGGCCAGTGCGAGTGAACCTGGCTGAGATTGACGGCTTTGGCTTTTTAACCGAATTATCAGTTGAAAATTTGACCGGCTGGCATCAATTCCGTCATCAATTAACTGCTGAACAGGTGGAACAGGTGCGTGGCAAAACGGTCGAACTTAAACTGGAGTCGATCTTTTCAACCGCCACTGCCGATGTGCCTGACGCTGACAATCCAGGCTTTTATATTGACGATGTGCGGGTGGTGGGAACGGTGGAGCGCACTGGTGAGTCGCCCCGCCCCGCCGATCTTCGCAGCGATGGCAGCAGCCCGATTGTCTATCTCGACGCCCAGCTTGGCGGTGTTGCCCGCATGAATGCCGACGGCAGCGGTGCAAGAAAGATTTATCAAAGCGCTATGACACCACTTAGCCCGGCCTGGTCTTCCCGTGGCGATCGGGTGGTGGTGATCCAGGGGTCGTTAACACCAGAGGACACCTCCGATGTAAAGGTCAACAATGCCTTTATTAGCATCATCAGGGTCTTCAGCCCCAACGGTAGCGGCGCACGCGATCTCTTACGCACCGCTGGTCTTCCTGGGTTTCGCCCGACGGTGCCCACCCCCGGCGACCCTGAACGACCGGCCCTCGATGTGACCGCCTCGTTTGTGACATGGGCACCTGATGACCGGACAATTGCGGTTTCATTGTGCGCCCGAAATCGGCTGAAGAATGGCTCAGCCAGCGACCCGATTTGCTGGATTGAGCTATTTGACACGGCAACTGGCCAGAGTAGGGGCAAGTTCGAACCGGGCTTCGCCCCCAAATGGAGTTCCACCAATCGTATTCTGTACCAGAACGACGATAGCTTGCGGGACAAGCCCGTGGGCATCTACGAGGTGAACGTCGGTGCTGGTTCGGCTGAACAACTGCTGGTGCCAGGAACTGGCAGGCCACTCAGGCCCTCTTTTTATACTGATCGCTTCCCCACCTGGTCGCCTGACGGCTCGAAGTTTGTCACTGTGCGCAACATTGATGGCTATCACCGTGATGGCAGTGGGAGCATCGTTGCTCACTACGGGATTATGCTGTTCGACCGCAATGAACTCATTGGTCGGCAGATTCTGCTGATTGATCAGGGGGATTCGCCTGGCAACCTCAGCTGGTCACCCGATGGGAATTTCATCCTTTATTCGCTCTACCAGGGGCAAGGGGCCGATGTCTGGTGGCTCGACACCCGTACCGGTGCAACCGGGCGACTCACAACCAATGGCGCCAGCGTCGCCGCTGATTGGCGCGTCCGTTGCCCTAATCCAACCTGTAGCGACACCAGTGCCGTGTATCTACCACTGGTGCGGCGTTAAAGCAACGCCGCACCGCAGCGCAGAGCTTAGAGGTGGCATGCGTGCTGCGTGCTGCGTAATCCATAATTCGTAATCCGTATTCGGTGCCGGTCTCCTCCTTTTCATCCGGTGGCACGAGGAGACTGGCACCTTTTCACGTATGTCTGCAGCAGCACGTCCCATCGCCAAGGTGCCGGTCTCCTTGTTTCCCGCCCATTCATTTCTCGTGAAATTATGTACACAGCGGTTACAAAAAGGTGGCTTTTAGTTAATGGAATATCCCATGTAATTTTGCACTAAGAATGCTAT
>JALONX010000161.1 GCA_025454695.1 Chloroflexaceae bacterium | reverse complement strand
TTGCAATCAGCGATGACCACGGGGTCGGCCAGCAGCCCGGCCTGCACCAACGGGTGTAGCGCCAGAATCACCGTGACCGGATAGCAACCCGTGTTGCCCACCAACTGAGCGCTGTGGATGCGCTCACGATGGATCTCCGGCATGCCGTAGACGGTCTGGCGCAGCAAATCCGGGGCGGGGTGGGTTTTGCCCATGTGGCGCTCGTAGCGCCCGGCATCGCTTAAGCGGAACGTATCGCTAAAATCCACCACCCGCACGCCCAGCTCCAGGGCCTGGCGCACAATCGGCACCAGTTCGGCGGCCCCGTGGGGCAAACATGTAAAAATCACATCGGCCTGGGTTGGGTCAACCGTTTCCGGGTCTACCAGGGGCAGGTTGATGAGCGTAGGGTACACGTCGGCAAGGCTTTTGCCTGCCTCCGAGCGCGACGTGGCAAAAACGATTTTGGCCTGGGGGTGGCGCTGCAACAGCTTGACCAGTTCGATCCCGGCGTAGCCAGTGGCCCCGTAAATTCCAACACGAATCACCGCTGAACCTCCTAGCTGGTATGCATACTATGCATATTGTACCAGGAGACGGACGGTGAGCATAGAGCTGGAGCAGGTGCAACGACTGGATTTTATCAAAACAATCCGCAGATTACGCAGATGACTTACATCACAGTTTGCGTAATCTACCGATGAACTACTGATGTTGCACACGCCTACGGCATCTGACGCTCGTAGCAGCCATGTAGTTTGCTGATCAACTTGTGGGTGCCTGCTCAGTTCTCGAAGCAGGACAGCACGGCGTCCCAGGCCAGTTCTGATGCAACAACACCCAGCGCCGGGGTGGGCAGTGCATCATTCTCAACTTCTGCCGTGGTGACGGCAAATAGGGTGTCACCATCGTAGCCGGTGTGAAACGGCTGAATCGCCCGCGCCATTGAGCTGTGAACCTGCCGTCCAAGTTGGGTTAATTGCCGCAATTCAAGTTTCTGGTTGGTGATGACGATAGTCAGGGTTGAATTGCGGGTTGGGGCGTCGGCTGACGGTTGCCCGGTGGAAAGCTGAATTTGTTCAAACAGACTCACACGACGGTTCGTTTCTTGATTGTAGTGCCCGCGCACGACGCTGCCCGAGCGATCAACGATGGCACCGATAGCATTGACAACGCTAAACACGGCAACTTTTGTTAGGCCAACCTGGCGGAATGCCCCACCCTGGCCCCCAGGTTCAGTGCCGCTCCAATCAAGCCCGGCACCCAGATTGGCCGAACAGCCTGCGCCACGGCGACCAAAGGGAAACCAGTTGCTGCGGGCAGAACGTATGGCCATGCGTCCAAGCGTATGGTCAGGATAGATGATGTTCGGACGGGCGAAGTCAAACAGGATTGCGCCACGCACCACGGGAATGTCGTCAAGCAGATACTGTTTCTGGGCAAAGAGTTCGGCAGTCACACCGGTTACCGCTTGTAGGCCAAGCAGCGAGCCGCCCGCAAAACAGATTGCATCGGTCATACCATCGCCCGCCATAATGGTACCAGGCAACCCGCCACGAATGTCACATGTTGCCAGGGCCGATGTTGGAAAGCCAAAGACGGTACAGCCAGTCGGGCCTGCGGCATATTCTGCAACCCCAACCGTAAACGAGTCAAAGTCAAACGCAAGTGCAGGTGCGTCCGTTGGCACGCTGGCGACAAGCTCAAGCATGTCATTCGTTTCCGGTGTTGCCGACATCTCACCTCCTTGATTAAATTGTCGCTCAATTGCAGCCTACTTGTCGCTCCATTATAAAGCCATAGAACGTGAAAGGCAAGACTCTTGCTAACAATTTAGGGTTTGCATCAACGTCCACAGGCAGGTAAGTTCGGAGGTGGCGAAGTCGCAAAAATAATCAGAAAACGGGTTTCGGATAGGCTCCCAAGTTGACGTAGCCTTACAAAGGATTGATAACAGAAACGTCATTCGCAAGCTTACGAATGTAAGTCAAAAATCAACTACACGTCTCATACTACTGCCCATGCAACACCGCCCCATTTCCTCAACAATGAGAAAGCGCATCAAAAATGAATTTTGCCAACTCACAGCAGCTACGTCCTCAGGCCCACGCCCTCATCCCCGGCGGTGCCCATACCTACGCCAAAGGCGATGATCAGTATCCCGAACTTGCCCCCGGCTTTATTGCCCGTGGCGAGGGCTGCCATGTGTGGGATGTTGACGGCAACGAGTTTATTGAATATGGCATGGGGTTGCGGGCGGTGGGGCTGGGCCACGCCTACAAGCCGGTGGTAGAAGCGGCCTACCAGCACATGTTGCTGGGGGCGAATTTCACCCGCCCGGCGGCGATTGAGGTGGCCTGCGCTGAGCAGTTGCTGGCCCTGGTGCCTGGAGCCGATATGGTGAAGTTTACTAAAGATGGCTCGACGGCGACGACCGCAGCCGTGAAGCTCGCACGAGCCTACACCGGGCGACCACTGGTAGCAATCTGCGCCGATCACCCCTTCTTTTCCTACAACGACTGGTTTATTGGCCACACCGCCATGAATGCCGGTATTCCGCAGGCGGTGAAAGATTTAACGGTTGGCTTTCGCTACAACGACATTGCCAGCGTTGAAGACCTGTTTACGCAGCACCCAGGGCAGATTGCGTGTGTGATTTTAGAGCCGGTGAAAAATGATGACCCGGTGGATGGCTTTTTGCACAAGCTTCAGCGGCTTTGCCAGCAGCATGGCGCGTTGCTTATTTTCGACGAGATGATTAACGGCTTTCGGCTGCATGTTGGCGGCGCACAGCAAATCTACGGCATCACGCCTGACCTTTCGACCTTTGGCAAAGCCCTGGGCAATGGCTTTGCCATTTCGGCCCTGCTTGGCACCCGCGAGGTGATGGAGCGGGGCGGCATTCAGCACCCGCAGGAACGGGTGTTTACCCTTTCTACCACCCACGGGGCCGAAACCCACGCTCTCGCTGCCGCAATGGCCACCATGCGCGTCTATACAGAAGAGCCAGTGATTGAGCACATGCAGCAGCAGGGCCAGCGGCTGGCCGCCGGGTGCAACCAGGTGATTGAGGCCCACAAGCTGCAAGGCCATGTGCTGGTGCTGGGCAAGCCTGCCAACCTGGTGTTTGCCACCCGCGACCAGCAGAAAAAGGACTCCCAGGCCTTCCGGGCGCTCTTTATGCAGGAACTGATTCGGCGGGGTGTGCTGGCTCCTTCGTTTGTGGTGAGTTATTCGCACCGCGATGAGGATATTGACCGCACGATTGCGGCGGTGGATGGTGCCCTTGCCGTTTACACGCGAGCGCTGGAGGATGGTGTGGAGGAGTATCTGGTGGGCCGCCCGGTGAAGCCGGTGTTCCGCGCATTTAATTAATTCACCGCGGAGGGCGCGGAGGGCGCGGAGGTTTTTCAAATTTTGAGCGGTGCCGATCTCCTTTTCCATGTGGGGTGGCGCGAGGAGACCGGCCACTCGCCACTCGTCATTCGTCACTCGCCACTCGTCATTCGTCACTCGTCATTCGTGACTCGCCACTCCTCACAGTCCTTCCCACGCCGCCGGGCCGAGCAGTTCCAGGTTCGGGTTGGCGGCCACCTCGGGCAGCAGCGCCGCGCTCACCAGCAACTCTTCCAGCAACAGGGTGTTGGGGATGCGGACGAGCCGAATCGCCGCCAGGTCGGGCTGGCCGCAGACTTTGAGCGCCATGGCCACGGTGTCGCGGGGGGTGGGCAGCACAATCGGCAGGGCACCTTTGCGTAGGCCGATCAGCCCTGAGGTGAGGTTGTTGATGTACATGGCAGCGAAGTCAATCTTCTGGGCCAGGCGGGCCGGGATGAGGTCGGCGAGTCCTACGCCGTTGGCGTTGCCGTGGCTGGCGCTGCTCACATCCAGGGCCACAATCACGCTGATGCGCGGCGCGGCTGGCTCGGCCTCGCCGCTGATGCGCAGCCGCCCGATCACGTTGGTGTCCATGCCGGTGCCGCTGATGTTTTTGCCAATCTCGTCTACCACCAGCACCTCTAGTTCGTCAAAGGGTAGGCGGGCCATCATTGCTTTGCTGCGTTCCAGCAGGGCTGCCTCGCCCCCGCCGCCGATCTCATCTGGCGGCAAGGCTACCAGTTCCGCCGTCTGCTCGCGGGCATCTTCGAGCATGGCCAGCCCGGCCAGCACCCGCCCCCGTTCCACCACCATGCGGGCCATCGGCACCAGCTGGTGGCTCAGGCCGTAGACGCCCCGGTTGTGTACATATTCGGCCCCCTGGCGCTTGCCCAGGCCAATGGCGCACATCTTGGCCAGGCCGCTTTCAATCGGCCCCTTAAACGAGGTATGGGCTTTGATACGGTTCACCACCAGCACGCCGTCGGCTTCGGCAGCGTAGCGATCCATGCACACGGGCGTGCCGTCGGGCAGCTGGCCGAGCTCCACCACCTCCATGCTGGCATGAATGGGGCAGCCCATCGTTGTTTCGGTGATGCCGAATTCGGCCAGCAGCCTGACCTGTCCGGCAGCGGTGGCCCCACCGTGGCTGCCCATTGCCGGGACGATAAATGGGGCTGCCCCGGCCCCCTTGAGCCAATCAACACAGGCCCGCAACACCGTGTCAATGTTCTGGATGCCCCGGCTCCCAGCAGTGATGGCGATCCGTGCGCCCGCTGTGAGGCGCTCGCGCAGCCCCACGTCGTCGAGTTGGGCGCACACGGTGCCGGGAATGTCGGCCAGGGGCGCACTGCTCCAGCGCTGGCGCACCCGGTAGAGCGGCGGCAGGGGCAGGTCACATGTGAGATCGTGGATGTTGAGAGTGATTTGCATAATAAAGCCCTAAACGATGGACGATGAACGATGAACGATGAAATGGAGCGCGGTAGGGGCGTGGGCTGTGACCCGCCCACCTTGCGAACAATAATGCAATCATAGCACGACCTGTTGCCCAAGCGCTTAACACTAGCATAACAAAATTGTTATATAGGCCAGATGGTTGACAGTCGTCGGGGGGGCGATTATGATGACGGGCTAATATCTTTTCATGTTTGCACACGAGGTTGTATGCATCGCTCCTACCACCGCTGGGACAGTCCCGCACTTGGCCGTTCGATGGAGTTGTTGGTGTTTGGGCACGGGGGTGCGCCGTGCCTGGTTTTTCCCACCTCAATGGGGCGCTTTTTTGAATTTGAGGATCGGGGCATGGTGGCGGCGTTGAGCCACCAGTTAGAACAGGGCTGGCTCCAGCTTATCTGCGTGGACTCGATTGACGCGGAGACCTGGTATAACTATGGCTGGGACACCAACGCCCGGCTCTTCCGCCACGATCAGTTTGAACACTACCTTTTGACGGAGGTGCTGCCGTTTGTACACAGCATTAACTCTGACCAGTATCTGATGGCGACGGGCTGTTCGTGGGGTGCCATGCACGCGGTCAACCTGACTCTGCGTCATCCCGGCGTGGTCAAGCGGGTGATTGGCCTCAGCGGGCTATACGATATTCGGCGCTTTTTCTCGACCTACACCGACTCGGTCTATTTCCACAACCCGGTGGATTTTGTTGCGGGCATGGATGACCAGTGGCGGCTCGACCGACTGCGCGAAACCGACATTATTCTGGCGACGGGCCGTGACGACCCGAATGTGGAGAGCAACCACCGTCTTTCGGGCGTGCTGTGGGGCAAAGGGGTGGGCAATGCGCTGCGCATCTGGGATGGCTGGAGCCACGACTGGCCCTACTGGGTACGCATGATTAACCAGTATATTAGCGGGCATGACTGAAAAGATGGGAGATGAGAGATTGGAGCTTGGCTTGAGAAATCTCTCATCTCTGATCTCTACATCATAGGCCGTCTAACACCTCGAAAAGCTTGTTTGGCGAGGGTGGGGTGAAGGCGACCGACAGCGGCGCGTGCCAGGCGTAGCGAATGATGCCCGCCCGATCAATCACAAACGTGCCCGGTAGCGGCACGCCCATGGCCGACCCCATGCCGTAGCGGTGAAAGACCGACCATTCGGGGTCGCTTAACACCGGGTAGGGCGCGTTGAGGGCCTCGGCGACGTAGCTGGTCATCTCCAGGTCGGTGCTGCTCACCACCAGCAGGGCCGCGCCGCGCTGGGTGAAGCCGTGAAATTCGTCCCGCAAACCTTCCAGGTGCGGATAGCAGTTCGGTCAGAAGAAGCGGTCGCTGACGATGCGACTCAGATCCAGCACCACTGGTTGGCCCCGTAGGGCGCTCAGTTGGATGATGCGACCGTATTCGACCTGCTGCTTGCCCTCAGCATCAGTGAAAAGGCGGGCCGAGGGCAGGGCAAAGTCGGGCGCTTCTTCGCCGACGGCGGGCACGTTGGCCGGGCCACGGGGCGCAACAAACTCATTGCGCCACTTTTCGGTCATGGGTAAAAATGGTCGTGACATAGGGAATTTTGAAGTATGAGTTATGATGTATGAAGGTCAACGATAAGCGATGAGAAACGTGAAACGTGATAAAACTGCGTACTGCGTGCTGCGTGCTGCGTGAAACGTGCTGCGTACTGCGTACTGCGTGCTGCGTGAAACGTGAAACGTGACAAAACTGCGTACTGCGAACTACGAACTGCGTAATGAACCTGCAAAATGCGTAATCCGTGATGCGTAAGGAAACTGCGTACTGCGTACTGCGTGCTGCCAACTGCCAACTACGAACTGCCAACTGCCAACTACGAACTGCCAACTGAAACTCGTCACTCGTCCTTCTCACGCTCCTACTGCCAGTGGTTCGTTGCTCACCACAACCGACTCACAGACCTTTTTCAGCCGTTCCATCTGCACTTTGGCGTCCCAACCCATGGCCGGGCCGATGGCCATGCGCCAGATGAGTTCTAGCCCAGGGATGCGCAGCTCATACTCAATGCGATTTTGAATCACCGTCTGGCGCTTGTCGGTTGGGTTTGGGTACCAGTGCCAGGCGTCGAAGCCTTCCCAGAAGCCATTAAAGGCCCAGAGGATCAGGCCATCGCGCCGCTCGTGAACGACATAATCGGCTTTAAGCAGGCTGCCCAGTCCAGTGAGCGTCAGGCTCCAGCGATCGCCCTGCGTAAACTCCCAGCCATCTAGCGGCTGAAACTGCACCGCAGGCGACATCCACTGCTGCATGAGGTCGCGTTCGCGCATCACCCGTTCCACCGTGGGCATGCTGGCGTTGACCACCACAAACTCTTCCAGTAGATGCATTTCAACCCCTTACACGAGCAAACACTAGTTTTAGTATACCTGTGGTTTGCTGGCGTGTCCAGGGCGCGAGCAATGTTGTTAATCAAAACCAGGTGCAAAAAACACGTTCGATCTCGTATAAGTAGAAGAAGCACCATTCACCGCCTGATGCTCCACATCATCGTCACCTCTGGCCACGCGGTATTGAGCAGTGTCGCTTCTGGCACGCTGCCTGCGCGATCAGTAAAAACTCTCGTCTTTTCACACTAGATGGGCATATTGCGTATGACATACACGGCAACCTTTGGGGCGTGGCTTAAGCAGCGTCGCCTGGAACGAGGGCTGACCCAGCTGGAACTGGCGAATCTCATTAGTTGTGCGACTATTACAATCCAAAAGTTGGAACGGGGTGAGCGTCGCCCGTCGCGACCGATGGTGTTGCGGCTGGCAGAACAGTTTGGTGTGCCCGCAGAAGCCCGTGAGTCGCTGGTGATTCTGGCCCGACAGGACACGGCGGCATTGCCCGAGTTGCCCAGCCCGCTGCCACGGGAGCCACTGGCAGGACAACCATTAACACCACTGATTGGCCGCGAACAGGAGGTGACGGATATTTACATGGTGTTGCGCCAGCCCGAGGTGCGCCTGCTGACGCTGAGCGGTCCGCCGGGGGTGGGCAAAACCCGCCTGGCCCAGGAGCTTGGCGTATTGCTCCAGGACGAGTTTGCCCAGGGTGTTGCGTTTGTGTCGCTGGTGCCGCTGCACGACCCGGCGCTGGTGGTGCCAACCATCGCCCATGCGCTCGGCCTGCATCAAAAAAGTAATGACGATCCGTTGCAACAATTGAACCAGGCTTTACGCGACCAGCAGCGCCTGCTGATTCTCGATAATCTGGAGCATGTGTTAGCCTGTGTGCCGCAGCTGGTGGCGCTGCTGGAAGCTTGCCCCCTGCTGCGCATCCTCGCTACCAGCCGCGAGCGCCTGCGGGCACGGGCCGAGTATCTGGTGACAGTTGCACCATTGGCCCTGCCCGCTGCTCAGGCCCCAGCGCCCGAGTTGGCCCAAAACCCGGCAGTGGCGCTCTTTCTGCATGTGGCCCGGCGGGTGCAACCCCAGGCCAGTTTCAGCTCGGCGCAGCTCGCGCTGGTGGCCGCCATTTGCCAGCGCCTCGATGGCCTGCCTCTGGCGATTGAACTGGTTGCGCCCATGCTCCGTCTGTATGGACTAGAAGAAGTGCTGGCCCTGCTGGAACAGCGTTTGGTGATGAGCCTGGTTGGTGCCCGCGATTTGCCGTCGCACCTGCAACGCTTGCACGATGCGATTGGCTGGAGCTACGACCTGCTGAATGACGACGAACGGCAGATGTTTGAGTCTCTGGGTGTGTTTGCCGGGAGTTGGACGGCGCGGGCGGCAGCGGCACTGTTGGGCGACCAGCCTGACATGGGGCGAACGACGATGCTGCTGGAGTCGCTCTTCGACAAGAGCCTGGTGCAGCGGCAGACCGGCACTGGGGCCGAAACCCGCTTTGTGTTGCTGGAAACGATCCGCGATGTGGCCCTGGAGCAGCTGCGGGCCAGCGGCTGCGAAGCCGAGGTGCGGCGGCGGCATGCCGTTTTCTTTCTGGCCCTGGTGGAGGAGGCGGCCCCCAACTTGTACGAACCGAACCGCGATCTCTGGATTGAGCGTGTTGGGCGTGAGTATGCCAATGTGCGTGGAGCGCTGACATGGACGATGGAACACGATGGCACGCTCGCCCTCCGGCTGGTTGGCGAACTACGCTTTTTCTGGCGGCTCACCGGCTACATGCGCGAAGGGCACGGGTGGATGGCGCAGGCCTTGATCCACCTCAATGAGGAGGTGCCACCGCTTGTACAAGCTCGTGCGCTTCAGGCTGCTGGTAATATGGCGTATGATCGGGGCGACAACACCTTGGCCCATAGCTATTTTACGCGCAGTCTGGCGACGTTTCGCGCCCTTGATAACCAGTTGGGCGCGGCAAATATCCTGCTTTTGCTGGGAGCCACCCATAAACGCATGGGCGATTATGAACAGACCAGAGATTTGTATGAAGAAGCAATCGCCGTATTCCGCACTGCTGGCAAAGCCAGCCGCCTGGCGACCGCGTTGATGGATCTGGCCTGTGTGGTGGACGATATGGGTGACTACGGGCAAGCCCGGCAGCTCTATGCCGAAAGTATGAGTCTGAGTCAGGCCATTGGTGATGTCAACCGCTACACGCTGTGTCTGACCAACCTTGGGCTGCTTGCGTTGCATGAAGGCCAGTATGCCAAAGCTGATCGGCTTTTCTACAAAGGGCTGCCATGGTTTCAGGCCAACCGTGATTATCAGAATGTCGCCATTGTCCATATCAACCTGGGGCAATCGGGCCTGTGCCAGAAGCTGGTGCTTGAGGCCCAGGGGCACTTTCTGGCGGCGCTGAACATTGCTAGAACGGAACAGCAGCAGTTCGCCGCCGCCTATGCGCTTGAAGGGCTGGCGGGAGTGGCCGCCGCCCTGGGCCACTCCCCCCGCGCTGTGCGGTTTGCGGCAGCTGCCCACCAGTTGCGCCAGGTGACGCAATCGGTGTTGCCCGACTTTG
>JALONX010000909.1 GCA_025454695.1 Chloroflexaceae bacterium | reverse complement strand
TTATGAGTTTTAAGGAATAAATCGGGTATACGCGCATGCCGTAGCCCTCAAGGGCGCGGCTCTCATGTGCGAAGCCCGCCTACGCGGGCTATACCGGATGTAATTTTTAATCTTCATCATTCGGTGGCTGCGGCGATTCTACATGCAAGAAAACTTGGTTTACAGACTACTAACTGTGCAAGTGCTGGAAATTGGGAAACGAGTGGTCAAGCAGTGGTACCGGTCTCCTCCCTCACGTTAAGTGGCGAGAGGAGACCAGCACCTTTGTGACTTTGTGCCTTTGTGAGAACAAATCAGGGCGTTAGCACGACCTTGATGCAGTTGTCCTTTTTGTCGCGGAAAGTGCGGTAGGCCTGGGGTGCCTCCGCCAGCGGCAGGCGGTGGGTGATGATGCGGGTCGGGTCAACCTCGCCGGACTCAATCCGTTCGAGCAGCGGCTGCAAGTAGCGGTGGACGTGAGTCTGCCCCATCTTAAAGGTCAGGCCCTTGCTGAAGGCTGCCCCCAACGGGAACTTATCGAGCACGCCGCCGTAGACGCCAGGGATGGACACCGTGCCGCCCTTGCGGCAGGCCTGAATGGCGTAGCGCAGGGCCGTGGGCCGGTCGGTTTCCAGGCGCACCGCCTGCTTGGCCTTGTCGTAGAGCGCATCCAGCCCCAGGCCGTGAGCTTCCATGCCAGCGGCATCTATGCACGAGTCCGGGCCGCGCCCGGCGGTCAGCTCCATCAGCGCTTCCAGCAGGTTGACCTTCGTGTAGTCCAGGGTCTGGGCACCAAACGACTCGGCCATGGCTAGCCGCTCGGGCACGCGGTCAATCGCAATCACCCGCCCGGCCCCAAACATAAAGGCCGAGGCGATGGTGAACAGCCCCACCGGGCCACAACCCCAGATCGCTACCACATCGCCGGGGCGAATGTTGGCATTCTCCGCCGCCATGTAGCCCGTGGGCAGAATGTCGGTCAGAAACAGCACCTGCTCATCGCTGAGGTGGTTGGGCACCTTAAACGGGCCAACATCGCCATAGGGCACCCGCACATATTCGGCCTGGCCCCCGGCATAGCCCCCAAAAATGTGTGAATAGCCAAACAGACCCGCCGCCGACGAGCCGTAGAGCTTCTCCGCCACAGCGGCATTGGGGTTGGAGTTGTCGCACAGCGACCAGAGTTGCTGTTCACAGAAGAAGCAGCGCCCGCACGAAATGGTGAAC
Source organism: Chloroflexaceae bacterium (assembly GCA_025454695.1). Lineage (GTDB taxonomy): Bacteria > Chloroflexota > Chloroflexia > Chloroflexales > Chloroflexaceae > JALONX01. The sequence continues at coordinate 1,347 of JALONX010000909.1, read as the reverse complement.
GGCACCACCACCCGGTCGCCCTGTTTGAGGTTGGTGACCTTTTTGCCCGTCTCCACCACTTCGCCCATAAACTCGTGGCCCAGAATGTCACCCTTTTGCATGGAGGGAATGTAGCCGTCGTACATGTGCAAATCGGAGCCGCAGATAGCGGTTGAAGTCACCCGCACAATAATGTCACGGGGGTTGAGGATTTTGGGGTCGGGAACGGTTTCGACTCGCACGTCTTCCGTGCCATACCAGCAGACTGCTTTCATTGTTTGGCTCGCTTTCCGCCAGCAGGCTGGCCCTCGTTGGTGGGCAGTTCGCCCGCTTCCATCAGTTGCTTAAAGCGCCGCACGTCGCCTTCCACCTGCTGAGTCGGTTCTTCCCGCAGCAGTTTGGCGATTGCCACGCCCACCGCGCCCGCCGGTGGTTTGTATTCCAGCCGCACCCGCACCTCGGTGCCATGGTTGCCGGGGGCGGGCACAAAACGGACGCTGCCGCTATTCTCAACCTGGGCACCTGGCAGCGAGCGCCATGCAATCAGTTCATTCGGGCGCTCGTCCACAATTTCGGCGTCCCATTCCACCGTCATGCCGACGGGCGCTCTGGCCACCCAGTGGGAACGACGCTCGTCTAGCACTGTCACCGCCTCCAGGTGTTTCATAAACTGGGGCAGGTTGGTGAAATCGCGCCAGAAACGGTACAACTCATCCGCCGGTTTGTTGATCGTCCAGGCCTTCTCCGTCTGCACCACGCCGCTATCAGTGGCGCTGGTGTTGACAATAAAGAGTTCTTCGTAAGTCCTCATGGTTCCTCTTTGGCACCGGGAGCGCGACGCGCATTGAAACGCGCCATGGCCTTTTCGACGCCCTCGGTGATGATGGATTCCACTGCGGCGACAACATCGTCGAGCAATGGGTCCAACGTGGCTAACTGTGCCCGCCGGATTTTGGCCAGCACATACGACTTCATATCCTTCACGGGCTGTTCCGGGCGGATACCCAGTCGAATCCGTGCAATTTCTTCTGTTCCCACGCTGCGGATGACCGAACTGACACCGTTGTGTCCGCCGGCGGAGCCTTTCGGCCGGATCCGCATCGAGCCCCAGTCGAGCGCCAGTTCGTCGTAGATCAACAGTAACTGGTCAACTGAAAGCGTGTACTTGGCAAGCAGTTCCTTGACGGAACCGCCACTGAGATTCATGTAGGTCTGCGGCTTGGCCAGCACCACATCGGTTCCGGCGATTCGCCCCACACCCGTAATCGCCTTGCCCTCGGCCCGGGTGACCCGGATGCCATGGGCTGCGGCGAGACGATCGATGGCCAGGAAACCCAGGTTGTGGTACGTATTGTCGTACTCCGCGCC
>JALONX010000908.1 GCA_025454695.1 Chloroflexaceae bacterium | reverse complement strand
CGATCGAACGGAGCAGCTCTTCCAGGGCGCTGCCACTGAGCGAGGGCGCAAGCCTGGCCCCCAGCCGCAAGCCCACGTTGACGAGGCCCACGGGAATGGTCACATTCACCTTCTGCCGGTTCAGGCTCGTGTCGGTGACGCGCACCCGCACCAGCCGCCCGCGCACCCGTTCTGGCGGGCGCTCACGTTCGCTGCCCAGGGCATCGAGCAGCTGGGCTGCTTCCGTCGCCGTCACCTGGCCTGCCTCCACCATGCGCAAAATGCGGTTCCGCTCATCGGTAGGATTTGACATATTCCTGGCCCTTCAGCAGCAGCATGGCTTCTTCGACGTTGATCTCTTTCGCCGCCAGCCGGTCAAGAATCTCGCGCCGGTCAACCTGCACCACGTTGTCGGGCGGGCCACCGAGGGCCGTCACAATCTCGTCGAGGCGGCTGCGGGCGGTGTTGTAGGCCATATCCATTTCGGCGGCCAGCTTCTGAATATTGCCGCGATGTTTCACCAGCAATTCCACAAAATTGAGCTGCTCGCGGCTGAGTCGCCCGATCCAACCCAGGCTAAACTGGCCTTCAATCACAATGCCGCTTTCGGGGCACTCCAGTCTGGTGACGATCAACTCGCCGCCGCTCACCGGGTCACGGGTTAAGAGTGGGTACATAAGTTACTCCTGAGATTGTAGATTGCAGATTGCAGATTACTAGCCTGTCACCAATCGTGCATCTAGGTCAATTAAGCGAAGCCTGGTAGGTAGGCTGGGTGGGCGTGCGGGTGAGTACCACGCGCTCTGCGTCGCCCAGCAGCCACAGCCCCAGGCCAATCAGTCCGCGGGCCAGGGGCCGCAGCAGCCGACGAGGGGTGCTGCTGCGCTGCCGCCGCAGGGCCAGCAGCGCCAGGCGCTGGGTTCGTTCGCGCTCGTTTGTGCGGGTAGTAGCGAGGTTGCTCAACACGGTTTGTTCATAACTGTACTGTTCCACATGCAGCCTCCTTCTATTGATGGAGATATTTACTTCGGCAATGGCGTTTTTATTTATCGTGTTGGTGATATTAGCACGTTAGAATGAAAATGTCAATATGTTTGGTGAAAATAATTACTAGGATGGTGAAATTCATCAAAACTACAATGCAACGATGGCGGGTAAGCTCTCAGTCGCAGGACTTATGCGGTCGCTTTTTGAGCGGGAGGTTTGGAGGGTTTGGGAGCGGCTGCACCGCTCCCAAACCCGCACCGCGTAAGTCCTGTCAGTCACACGAGTTACGTGGTGCGGAGGCTTTGGAACACAAAACCCACGAACATGCGCGAAACTCACGAAAGATCGCGATCGTTCGCGCGTTTCGCTAGCGTTCGCGCCCGTCGCGATCCAAACGCTTGTTCACGACCGCGTAAGTCCTGTCAGTCAGGGGCTTGCGTTGCTCGGCGGGGCTTCGTATTTGGCTGATTGCAGATTGCAGATTGGAACAGCACTGCGATGCGATAGAACCCCATGGTGCTGGCTCAACCGATCTGCAAACTGCTGTAGAAGGTCGGCACCCTGGCACGACGGGATGAGTCAGAGCCACGCTCTCCTCATCCCGTTCGGTAGCGCCGCATAGCAATTCGAGGGAAGAGCACTCGTCACTCGTCACGCGTCACGCGCCCACATCCAGCGTCACGCTCACCGGGCAATGGTCGGAGCCGGTCACGTCGCAGTGGATGTCGACGGCGACGATGCGCTCGCGCAGGTTTGGCGACACGAAAATGTAGTCGAGCCGCCAGCCGATGTTGCGCTCGCGCAGGTCGGCCACGCGCTGGCTCCACCAGCTATACTTCGCCAGCTCCGGGTGCATGTGGCGAAAGCTATCCACCAGGCCAGCGGCGAAAAACTGCCCCAGCGCCGCCCGCTCCTCCGGCAGAAAGCCCGAAGTTCTGGCATTTTCCCGTGGGCGGGCCAGGTCGAGCGGGGCGTAGGCCGTGTTCACATCGCCCACCACCACCACTGGCTCCCCGCTGGCGATGCGCGGGCCAATTGTGGCCAGAAAGCAGTCGTAAAAGGCTAATTTGTGTTGCACCCGTTCCGGCCCGCTGCTGCCAGAGGGGAAGTAGATGTTGAACAGGGTGAAGTGGGGAAACTGGCACACCAGCACTCGTCCCTCGTGGTCGAAGCGTGGGTCGCCAAAGCCCCTACTCACGGCCAGCGGCGCATGGCGCGAGAAGGTGGCTACGCCGCTGTAGCCCTTTTTCACCGCCGCCAGCCACTCCACATGGTAGCCCGGTGGCTGCCGCAGCGCCGCCGAAAGCTGGGCCGCCTCGGCCTTCACCTCTTGCAGTGCCACAATCTCGCCGCCGCAGCCGCCGAGCCAGGCCGGGAAACCCTTCCGCTCCACCGAGCGAATGCCGTTGACGTTCCAGGAGTAGATGGTGATTGAAGTCATAGGCGTACTGCGTACTGTGTATGGCGTAATCTGAGAGATAGCGCTGCAAACTGCGAACTGGTGACTGCCAACTGCTCCGCGCCTCTGCGTTAAACTGCTGCCAGCGAATTATAGCGCCAATCGCCCATGTGGTATCATCGGGGTTGGGAATT
>JALONX010000907.1 GCA_025454695.1 Chloroflexaceae bacterium | reverse complement strand
ACGAATGTGGCCCGCCACGCCCAGACCAGTGTCGCCTGGGTGCGGCTGTGGACACGGGCAGGGCAACTCACGATCACGATTGAGGATCAGGGCCGGGGGTTCGATCTGACTACACGCACCCTGCTGGGGCAATCGGTGGGGCTGGCAAGCATGCGCGAACGGACGCGCCTGCTTGGCGGTGCGTTCAGCCTGGACTCAGCCCCCAACGAGGGCACGCGTGTTCGGGTAACGTTGCCGCTGAGGAAGGCAGATTGACTGATTGCAGCTTGCAGCTTGCAGCTTAAGCGTAGTGTGAGTTTTGAGTTTGTAAACTATAATCTACAATCCAGTCCGTCTATGAGCAACATATCCATCGTGCTAGTTGACGACCATGTCGTGTTACGGAGCGGCCTGCGCAGCCTGCTGGAACACGAGTCGGGCTACAGCGTGATTGGCGAGGCCGCCGATGGGCCGACGGCGATTGAGCTGGTGGTTCGGCTGCACCCCGATGTGCTGGTGCTTGACCTGATGCTGCCGGGTATGAGCGGGCTGGAGGTCATTCGCCATGTGCGCCAGCATGCGCCTGGCACCAGGGTGGTGGTGCTTTCGATGCACGCCAATGCACTGTATGTGCGCGAGGCGCTTCAGGCTGGCGCAGTCGGCTACGTGCTCAAAGAAGCGGAAGCCTCCGAACTGCTCCAGGCGGTGGGTGAAGCTGCCCAGAACCGCCGCTACCTCAGCCAGGCCTTGATGGATCAGCCCACCGCTGCCCAGGTGGGGGTTGGCGTGGAAGATCCCTACGAACTGCTCACCGACAGCGAGCGGGCCATCCTCAAACTGGTGGCCCGGGGCCACACCTCAACGGAAATCGCCCACCAGCTCTGCCTCAGCACCCGCACCATCGAAACCTACCGCGCCAGCCTCATGCACAAGCTCGAACTGAAAAACACCGCCGAACTGGTGCGCTACGCCATCAGGCGGGGTATCATCGCCCTTGAGTAATGCTCCCGTCCAAAATCTAAAATTGAAGAGTGTCGTAGTTCTACGATAGCCAGCGGCTACCTGCTCTGCTAGACTGTAGGTAACGCACCTGCACGAGAGTCTGCTATTTCGTCACTTCATAGCCCTTGACGCTCGGAGTGATCATCTCAGATAGGACGGCGTCGCGGCCACCGATGGCCTGGCCTGGCCATGCCATCGGCATGCCTGAAAAAGGACGATGGCTATGATGAGCTACACCTGCCCAAAAGAAATGCTACCAATGGTAGAGGCTGCCCTGGCGACCCACGGCTACACCCTTGAGTCGCTCTTTTGCCCCAGGGGCAGTGGCATAATGATGGTGATGATGAGTGACCGGGACTGCAATGTCCTGTTGTCCCACAACAAACCAGATGAACTGGCCCAGATCGAGGTCTGGGGGGCAGCCCAGGCCGCAGCCAGCGACCTGTTGGAAACACTGCCATTGGCCTTGCGGAAACAACCGCCCGTGGCATCCGGCATGTGCTGAATGGGCGTGGCTGGTGAACTGGCGCTTGATGCCAGGAGTACGCATGGTCGCGGGCGTAGGGGGAACTGCGCCCGACGGCGCAGTGGGCCGGATCGGAAGGGGCTACGACCTGGCCCACTGCACCCCATGGTTCATCGTTTGGGCAGCATGCCGCTCCCGTGCCTTCACAGGGTTAGCTGCATCACACAACACTCCCGTGCAACGGCGCGAAGGGAGATGCAATGAGCAATATCTCAGTTGTCCTTGTTGACGACCATCCACTGGTGCGCAACGGGCTTCAGCGTCTGCTGGCTGGAACTGGCGGCTACACGATTGTTGGGGAGGCCGCCGATGGGCCAACCGCCCTTGAGCTGGTGGCCCGGCTGCAACCCGCTGTGCTGGTGCTTGACCTGATGCTACCGGGGATGAGCGGCCTGGAGGTCATTCGCCATGTGCGCCAGCGCAGCCCAACCACCGGGGTCGTCGTCCTTTCGCTGCATATAGACGGGCACTATGTGCGCGAGGCCATAAACGCCGGAGCCCTTGGCTATGTAAGTAAATCAGCCGAGGCTGCCGAATTGTTGCAGGCGGTGCGGGCTGTTGCCGAGAACCGACGCTACCTCGCCCAACACGCTCCTGACTCTCAGATTGGCACCCATGTTGATGACCCCTACGACCTGCTCAGCGCAAGCGAGCAGGCTGTGCTGAAGCTGGCGGCTCTCGGCTATTCCTCAACCGCCATCGCCGAGCAACTGGCCCTGAGTGCTCGCACTGTTGAAGCTTTCTACGCCAACCTGCTCCACAAACTTGATCTCACCACCCCCGCCGACCTGGGGCGCTACGCCATCAGCCGGGGCCTCACCGAGCCTGAGCCATCGTAATGACGCTTTCTCCATAGTTTCCGTCATCCAACATCGTCCATTGCTCCTCCTCGCCACATGGCCAGGGGCAATTGGGCCAACTGGAGCAAGACACGGGCGCTCCTTTCGGGCATAGTGGTGGTGCAAACTCACAGTGCCAATGGTGGCATTGCTGTGCAGCGTGGAAGGAGCTAGCAATGAAACGCTTCGGTTTGCTCACCGCCCTGGCCAGTGCCCT
>JALONX010000160.1 GCA_025454695.1 Chloroflexaceae bacterium | reverse complement strand
GGTTTGCATCAGACTTTCCCGGGCATTTACCAGGTCGGTGCGTGAGATCAGGCCCACCATCGTCTCGTCAGTGTTGGTTACCACCAGGGCACTCACATCGTTTTCTGCCATAAAGCGTGCCACTTCCTGAATGGGCGTTTCACGCTTGCATGTCAGCACACCAGGATGCATCAGTTCGGCTACCGTTCGATCCATCGCGTGCTCCATAGTACCCCCTTGTCTATCAGCCTACCATAGAGCGAAGTGTACACTGCTTGACACACTGCGTCAACTACCTGAACAGGTAGGCGCGAATGACCGTTCGGCGGGCCAGGCAGTTAGCCACAGAGACACAGAGGGCGCAGAGTAGTCAGACAGGAAGAGAGCGCCACAAGATTGCTTGCGACGCTCTTATAATCGTCAATCGTCAATTCGCCTGCCCTGCCTGCCCTGCCGTTCGTCCCTTCGATGCCTCAGGACAGGCAAGCTCACGAACCGCGAAGCCGAAGGGAGCTTGTCGAAGGGTCAATCGTCAATCATTCCTTGTGTTGCCACTCGGCAATGTTCCATGTGATGGGGGCCAGCGGGTCGGGTTTGATGCCGCTGAGGCCAGGCCGCTGGAAGGTGAGCAGCAGGCGCTGGAAAAGGGGCAGGGCGGGCAATTCCTGGGTAAAGAGCTGCTGCTGTCGCACATAGGCCGCCCGGCGCTCGTTGATGTCCAGCGTGGTGTTGGCAGTGCGCAGGCTCTGGTCGGCCTCGCGGAAGCACCAGCCGGGGAAGTTATCGCCTGACCAGTTATTGGTCTGGCTCGGCACCGCCCGGCAGCTCCATAGACTCAGGCCACGGGGGTCGGGGCCAGCGATCCAGGCGAACTGGGCCAGCTCAAACTCGCGCCGGAAGAGCGGGCCATCGGGGCTGTAGAGCCGTTGGCGGGGCAGTTTTTCAATCGTCACGCTCAGCCCGATTGCCGCCATGTCGTCTTTGAACTGATTGGCAATACTGGTGCGTAGCGGCGGGCCGTCGGTGGTGATCAGCGTAATCGTGAGCGGCTCGCCGTTGGGCCGTTCGCGCATGCCATCGTTGGTGGTGTCCAGCAGGCCCACCTCATCGAGCAAGGTGCGGGCTTTCTCCGGGTCGTAGTCGTAGCGGGTGATCTGGTCGGCAGGGGCGGCGGCCCATTGGCCCGGCAGCACCCAGCTTTGCAGCACTTCGCCCTGGCCAGCCATAAAGTTTTTGATCATACCGGGGCGGTTAGTTCCATGGGCAATCGCTCGCCGCACGCGAATGTCCTGGAACAGTGGCACGTCCAGGTTAAAGTTGAGATGTTCCCAGATTGGCCCAGGCGTATAGATCAGACTCAGACGACCCTCGCGCTGATCCCGTTCCAGAAAGGTGTGCTGCTCTTCGGTAAAACGCTCGGTAACGGCCAGGTCAATCTCGTTATTCAGAGCCGCCATGCGCAGCGCATCTACCCCTGGGTAGAAGCTAAACACGACACTGTCGGCAACTGGTTGTGAGCCGGTATACTCCGGGTTGCGCTTGAGTCGAATCTGGTTCTGTTCGATGCCATCAAGCATGTAGGGGCCATAGCCCAGGGGCCGCCGGGCGAAGTCGCTATCGGCCAGTTCTTCGGGCTTCACGCCTTGCAGCAAGTGGCGCGGCAGGGGCAGCCACGAGGTCTCCAGGTAGTCAGGGCCAGTAAAATCAGGCTTGAGGTAGGCGCGGGTGGTGTGGTCGCCATCGGCTTCATAGCGCACCAGCAAGTCCAGCCGATCTTTGATGTCCTGGCTGGGCGGGGCCGCCTTCATCGTTTCGTAGGCAAACACCGAGTCGGCGGCGGTCACCGGCGTGCCGTCGGCCCATTTCAGGTCGGGGTTCCAGCGGTAGGTCACCACCAACTGTTGAGCATCCGTCACTACACTGGTCGCCGTGGTCGTGATCACGCCTGCCGCGTCTAGATAGGCTTGAGTCTTTGCGAGGGTAATGCCACCATTCTCAAGCGATGGCACTTCCTCAAGCACACCAGTGGTGGTATAGGTGTAGTTGAAGGCGAGCAGCGGGGCCGGGAAGAGCAATTGGGTAACGGGCGAGGTGGAGCGCTGGTCATCCACGTTGAGATAATAGGGTAGTAGATCCTCTGGCGGATCGAGCAGGCCAATGCGGAAGACCGATGTTTGGGACGCGGCAGTGGGTTGTGCCACTGCGGTGGGGGCCTCGGTTACCGCTATAGCACCGGGCGTTGAGCGGGGCGGCACGCCACCTTCAATCTGGCAGCCGGAAACCAACAGAGTCAGCACAAGTCCGAACACAACAAACGCATACTTCATGGTGAATGGGCAGGTTGTTCTGGTGAGTGTTGTCTCGTCCACACGAACCTGATGTTACCTTTGCATGTCGCGGGCGGCAGGCAGGCCGCCCAGGCTAGTAGCTTCGCTGGCGCTTCGTTCCACCGCCCGAGCCAGCACCTCGGCGGCGAGGCCGCCAAGCAGGGCCAGCGGCAGGGCAGGCCGCTGCCTGGTGGCCAGCGTAAAAATCGTATCACCGTCGAATGGCGTATGCACGGGCCGGATGGTGCGAGCCAGCCCGTCGTGAGCCATCTGAGCCAGTTTTGTCGCCTCGGCCTTGTTCAGGCTAGCGTTGGTCGCCACCACGGCCAGCGTGGTGTTGCTCAGCGCTGCCGTCGCCAGTGGCCCGCCAGGAATGCCCTGCCGTAGCAGACGCATGGTGTTGGCAAAACCGCCCTGCCCATCGCGGGCACCAGCGATTATACCTGAGTTTGCCCCGGCGTCGCGCCACACGTCGCCAAAGGCATTACACACCACCAGCGCCCCGATCACCGTTCCATCGGGCAACGTTTCGCTCCAACTGCCCACGCCACACTTCATGGCCGTGGCGTTGCCGCCAACTTTGCCCACGCTGGCCCCCACACCCACACCCACACAGCCCTCGCCAGTGGTTGTGCTGGCGGCCTCACAGGCGGCGTAGCCCATCGCGGTGTCGGGCCAGCGGCTGGCGCTGCCAAGGCCGAGATCGAAAATCACCGCAGCGGGCACAATCGGCACCGGGGCAAACGCGGTTTGAAAGCCAATGCCCCGCTCGTGGAGCCACTGCATCACGCCGGTGGCCGCTGCCAGGCCGAAAGCACTGCCGCCGCACAGCGCAACTGCATGTACCTCGCTCACCAGCATCGTCGGACTCAGCAGGTCAGTCTCGCGGGTGCCCGGCGCACCGCCACGCACGTCAACGCCGCCGACGGTGCCCGGCGGCGGCAGCACCACGGTGCATCCCGTCAGTGCTTCGCCATCGTGGGCGTGGCCAACAAGCAGGCCAGAAATGTCAGTAATTGCCGGGGTCATGATACGATTGCAGACTGACCAGAGCAAGCAGGCCATTGGTAATCGCCAGTTGGCAACCTACCCAGTTTGAAAGCGAAACGCTGATGACGGTCATCTTGTCATCTTGTCATCTTGTCAGTCGGCCAAAAATCTCCGCGTTCTCTGCGCCTCCGCAGTGAGATTAGGCCCTCCGCAGTGGAACAATAGCTCTACCGCGTCACGCTTTCGCGCTGCCCCGTTTTCACCTCTAGCGGCTGCGACTCGCGGCGGCGGGTGGGCAGAGGCACCGGCTCGGGCACGGGGCTGCTGCCGTCGTGGGCGCAATAGGGGCAGATCGTCCATGTGAGATCAACCACCTTATGGCACGAAGGGCAGTTCCGGCGCAGGCTGGTGTGGCAGTGGGGGCAAAGAATAAAGTCGTGTTCAATCGGGCGCTGGCATTCGGGGCAGACGAACTTCTCCTCAATGTCGCGCCGTAGATACTCTTCTTCCAGCGAACGCTCATACTTCTCGGCCAGCGTTTGCGGCGGGCGCAGAATGAGATGCAGCAGCACCCCGGCAAAGGGCAGCAGCAGCACCAGGCACACCGCCAGCACCTGCACCGACACGTCCTCACTGCGGTTGCGAATATCGCGGTAGGCCCACAGCACCGAGGCGGCCCACAACAGCACCACATATGCACCAACCAGCGTACCTACCAGTGGGAGGATGGACGTTACGCTGGAAAGTAATTGCTGAATTGCTTCCATACAATCCTTTCTCACTGCCAACACATGGCAGTGGAGTTCACATCAAAATCATCGCGGTATTATACCGCAACTTCTCAGACAGACTCACACCGCAGCACAAAGTCACCCACGGTGCAATAGCTCTCGCAAAAGCCTGCCCTGAGGCTCCCCGGCTCCTGAGCCTGACGAAGGGGAGCTTGTCGAAGGGCTTGACGAAGGGGCGCAAAGCTCGCAAAGAAAAATACAGAGTCGCTACTCTATTTGGGCTTTTGCGAGAATAATACGAACAATCAAGGTCAACGTGCGCACAAACGAAAGAATCGCCAATCGGCGATCCCTTTGTGGGCTTTGCGGCTTTGCGAGAGATTACTTACAAGCGCAGGCTCTGGGCATTGAGCACGAAGATGGTTGCCCCGCCAACCTGCACTTCAAGCGGGGCCGGGGGATAAAATTCACCCGACTCGGCAATCGGCGGCATGGGCGAGACATAGCGGGTGCGGGTGGAACAGTGCTGGCGCACGATGTTGATCACGCCATTCACATGATCATCATCAACGCTGATGAGGAGGGTGACATTGCCTTCCCGGAGAAAGCCGCCCTGGCTGCTGATGCGGGTAACACGGTAGCTCGCGGCTGTGAGTGAGTCCACCACTTCGGCTGCGTCCTGGTGTTGAACAACGACGATGATGAGTTTCATGCAGGCTCCAGTGGGGCAATCGAACCGAGAAGTGGTTCCACAGCTGCTTCAATCGCTTCAGCGAGCACATCGAGGGGTTGCATGGCATCCAGTCGCCGCCAGCGTTGCGGTTCCCGCTGCATCAGTTCCTGAAACCCGGTGGCAACGCGCTGGTGGTAGGCCAGGTCGCGGGCGTCAAGCCGGTTCCATTCAGGGTTGCTGCCTTCGGGCCGCGGGCTGCCCTGGTTGCGTTTGCGTTCTAGCCCGGCCTCCACTGGCACCTCGAGGTAGAAGGTAAGGTCGGGCGTGAGTCCGCCGGTGGCAACACGAGTGATAGCCTGCAACTCTTCCAGGTCGCGCCCAAGGCCATAGCCCTGGTAGGCAAAGGTGGAGTCGGCGTAGCGGTCGCACAACACAATCCCGCCGGTAGCCAGGTACGGGCGAATCAGTTCGCTCACCAACTGGGCGCGGGCGGCGGAAAAAAGCAGCGTTTCGGTGGTGGGGGCCATTTCGGTGTGGCGCAGGTCAATCAAAATCCGGCGGATGAGTTCCCCAATGCGGGTGCCGCCCGGCTCGCGGGTGAGAATCACCGGGTAGCCCCGCGCCTGAAGCCGTTCGTACAACCGCCGGGCCTGCGTACTTTTTCCGCTGCCTTCTGGCCCCTCAAACGTAATAAACAATCCCATGGTCGTAGTGCCTAAAACGTAATGCGTACTTTGATTTGCCACAGAGCGCACAGGGGGCACGGAGGTTTTTCGTTAAGACATTCTGTGTGTTCTCTGTGCCCTCTGTGGCAATCTTACCGAAAGATCTTAACCCGCCGATTCGGGTCGTTTCCTCGGCTCTCCGAACGGAGATTATAACGGTCAGCCATCTGATGTTGCAAACGGCGGATATAGCTGCTGCGCGGGCTGAGTTCCACCGCGCTGCGTTCGCCATTCATCACCTGGTTAATGGCCGATTCGGTCTCCTCCATCGCGTCCTCCACCAGGTCGCCGCCGTTGTCGTTGTCATGCTCGTGGCGGTTTTCCTCCACATCGCGGAGGTGGAAGATCGTCGCCAGTTGGCGCTCCATCTGGTTGATGGTGTTGTTGCGCAGCACATAGACCGGCACGCCCTGCTCTTCGGCCTGGCGCAGCCGCTGGGCACTCTGGCGATAGTAGTTTTTCAGCGTCATCACCAGCGTGGCTTCGTTCATGTCGCGCACAATCACGGCGGGCACATGCAACCGCTCAATGGCATTCTCCAGCCGGTTGCGGCTCACCCCAAATGGGAAGATGCGCTGGGTGGGCACATTGGCCGGGTTGTTGCGGTTGCGGTTAAAGCCTCGGTCATTCCGCTCGCCCCGTTCACCGCGCTCGCCCCGCTCATTCCGCCCACCGTTGCGGCGGGGCGTGAAGGGCATCTCGCTGCTGGTTTCGCGCACCGCCTCACGGCTGATGTTGATAGTGCCGTCTTCGTCTTTGGTGCGCTCCTCGGGCAGCGGCTCTTCGCCCCGCAACAAAGCATCCACCGCCGAAGCCACATCGTCGTAGACGGTCATCTGATCCCAGCTCTTGATCTCCACCAGCACATCGAAGGTGGGTGGTGCTTTCCGTTCCAGCACGGTCTTCTGGGTGCCACGCCGCCGCGCCTCCTCGTCGCCCAACGTCACCGCCTGAATGCCGCCCACCAGATCAGACAACGTCGGGTTGATCATCAGGTTGTCGAGGGTGTTGCCGTGGGCCGTGCCCACCAGTTGCACGCCGCGCTCGGCGATGGTGCGGGCGGCCTGGGCTTCCAGCTCGGTGCCAATCTCGTCAATTACGATCACTTCCGGCATGTGGTTTTCCACCGCTTCGATCATCACCGCGTGCTGTTCGGCGGGGCGAGGCACCTGCATGCGGCGGGCGCGGCCAATGCCGGGGTGGGGAATGTCACCGTCGCCAGCGATTTCGTTGGAGGTGTCCACAATCACCACTCGCTTGCGCAGCTCTTCGGCCAGCACACGGGCCGTTTCGCGCAGCAACGTAGTTTTGCCGGTGCCCGGCCTGCCCAGCAGCAGGATGCTTTTGCCGCTCTCCACCAGATCCCGCATGATGGTGACGGTGCCAAACACCGCCCGGCCCACGCGACAGGTGAGACCGATGACCGTGCCAGCGCGGTTGCGAATGGCTGAGATACGGTGGAGCGTGCGGGGGATGCCAGCGCGGTTGTCTTCACCAAAGGTACCAATGCGCGAGGTGACATAATCAATATCCTCGCGGGTAATCTCCCGTTGGCTAAGAAAACGTTCATGTCCTCGGTAGCGTGCTTCCGGCAAGCGGCCCAGATCCATAATGATTTCAAGCAGGTCTTGTGAATCATCGGGCGACTCACGAATGGCGTGTTGGATGGGTGGCGGCAACGTATCGAGCAACAGGTCTATATCGCTAGTTACAGTCTGCGTGTCTGACATATGAGTTAGGAGTCCTCCCTCGGCGTGGAGATGTTGGGGGCCGTGATACGTGGCTCCATGCTCGGTTCGAGCGCCGGGATCAACATGGGCCGACGAACGGTCACCACCATGCTTTTTACGAGCAAACTCTGTTCCCAGAGCGGTTGGAAGCCTAAATCCTGGGCTGGTGCCAGCAGTTCCTCCTGGTATTCACGCAGCGCCAGGCAAACGGGCCGGTTATCATGCAGCTGCGCCAGGCCAAAGCGCAGCACATCCGTCACTCCGGCGCGGGCATCAGGGTGCATCAGCACCGTCATCACATGGGCGGCAGTGCCACTGACGATATGCAGATAAGCGCTCAGGTTGTCGTCGGGGCCGAGCACCCAGGCCCTGCGGCGGTGGCGTACCCAGCGCTGGGCCATCGGCAGCGCCCACGAGCGGGCATTGCGCGACTCGGCATACTGCACCTGGTGGGGCGTTACCGCGCCGTAGAGCTTGTGAATAGCCCAATGGTCGCGGCGCGACTGGAAGCGCATGGGAGCAAGGGTTGTGCCCTGATCCCAATCTGGCCCGGAGAGTTGCAGCAACGTGCGGTGGGTGTAGACCTGAAAGCCAAGCTGGCGGAAAATCTCCCGCACGTCGTCGTGATGGTCGGGGATGGAGGCAAACAGGCGTTGCACGGAATGGTTCCCGGCGTTGACACACAGCCGGTCGAGCAAGCGAAACCAGATGTCGGAGTCACTCGGGGTGCCTGGCCCACGGTTGCCATAGGCCGCCATGTAGATCACGTCTTGCTCGGCTCGCCCGCTTCGCCCATGCGATTGCACCATGGCACTGCGGCCCCGGTCGCGATACACCGTCATGGCGCAATCGCGGCCTGAGCCTTGCAGCAAACAGCGCAGGCTAAACCAGAGTGGACGGTGAGGCTGTGCCAACAGCAGGTCGTTGTATAACAAAACCTGGCTGCGCGGCTTGCGTCGCAGCGCCCAGAGATCACCTGGTGCCACGGTGAGGATCATAATGGGATTGTAATTGTGGGCCGCAACCTAATATGGTGCATGCTGCAACCCACAATCTCCTTCTACAACTCCAAAAAATAGCGGTGCAGGCGGTCATCATCGGTCAGTTCGGGGTGGAAGGTGGTGGCTAGCAATCGCCCCTGCTGCGCCGCAACGATGGTACCGTCGTTTAGCTCTGACATCACGTGAACATCCTTACCAACCGACTCAATGATGGGGGCGCGGATAAACACCCCCGGCATGGGTGCCTCGCCCAGCACCGGCATATCAAGCTTTGTTTCAAAGCTGTCGAGCTGCCGCCCGAAGGCGTTGCGCCGCACCACCGTGTCCATCAGTTCCAGCGCCGGTTGCTCGGGTTTGCCATCAAGAATGCGGCGGGAGAGCAGAATAGCCCCGGCGCATGTGCCCCACACCGCCAGCGAACGCCCGGCTCGCTGGCGAATGGGTTCCAGCAAATTGTAGAGTACCAGCAATCGCCCGATGGTGGTGCTTTCGCCGCCTGGAATAATAAGACGATCAACCAGGTCAAGATGTTTCGGCAGGCGCACCTGCTGCACCGGCGCACCGATGCGCTTCAGTACCTCTTCATGTTCACGAAAATCGCCCTGCAGGGCGAGAACGCCGATTGTCATATGTATTAACGATTGACGATTAACGATTGACGATTGCCCGAAAGGAGCATGCAAATCGTCAATCGTTAATCATCAATCCAAAATTGGTTTACCAGCCTCGCTTGGCCATCAGCTGTTCGGCGGGGATTTGTTCGATATTGATGCCGACCATCGCTTCGCCCAAACCCTTGCTCACCTCAGCGATGATCGCCGGGTCGTTGTAGTGGGTCGTCGCTTCCACAATTGCGCGGGCACGCTTGCGTGGGTCGCCGCTCTTAAAGATGCCGCTGCCCACAAACACGCCGTCAACGCCAAGCTGCATCATCAGCGCGGCGTCGGCGGGAGTGGCGATGCCACCGGCAGCAAAATTGACCACCGGCAGGCGGCCTGCTGTGGCAACCTGCTTCACCAGTTCAAACGGAGCCTGAATAGTCTTGGCGTAGGTAAACAGCTCATCCTCGTCCATGCTCTTCAGGCGGCGAATTTCGCTGTAGACGGTGCGGGCGTGGCGCACGGCCTCAACCACGTTGCCGGTGCCAGCCTCGCCTTTGGTGCGCAGCATGGCGGCCCCTTCGGCTACTCGCCGCAGCGCCTCGCCCAGGTTGCGGCAGCCACACACAAACGGGACATTATAGTTGTGTTTGTTAATGTGATGCTCTTCGTCTGCGGGTGTTAATACTTCGCTCTCGTCAATATAATCAATGCCGAGGGCTTCCAGCACTTGCGCTTCGACAATATGGCCGATGCGGGCCTTCGCCATCACCGGGATAGTCACCGCTTCCATAATACCGAGAATCATCTCGGGGTCGCTCATGCGGGCCACGCCACCCTGGGCGCGAATGTCCGCTGGAACCCGTTCCAGGGCCATCACGGCCACGGCACCTGCTTCTTCGGCAATGCGGGCCTGTTCTGGCGTAACCACATCCATAATGACGCCGCCCTTCAGCATCTGCGCCAGACCAGCCTTTGTTGTCCAGGTTGATTTTTCCATAACGTACCTTTCTGCCCCGAAACGAATGTGGGGATTCCC
>JALONX010000159.1 GCA_025454695.1 Chloroflexaceae bacterium | reverse complement strand
GTTGGCATCAGGTGATCCTTTCACTGGTTGTGTGACACACACCGATTCTACCCGACAATGTGCGAAGACCGGATGACACTAACCAATCTGCAATCTGCTATAAGCCACTGTACAAAAGAAAGATGAATCAATGGAACATGAACCAAAGGAGACGCCACCAGCCCCGACCGCGCCGCCCGCCCAACAGAGCAGCAATCGGAGCTGGCTGATTGCTGGCTCGCTGATTGTTGGCATTGTGCTGGCCTGCGCCATTTTGCCCCTTGGTGGCCTGGGCCTGTTTCTTTTCACCGCCGATCGCAGCGCGGGCGGCGGCCCCCAACCGGCTGGCTCCTGGGGCGAGCGGGTGGTTTCGGGCAGCGGCCCGGATCGGGTGGTGATTATCGAGGTCAACGGCACCATTGGCGTTGGCGGCGGCGATGTGTTTGGCGGCGGGCTGTCGCAAGATCAGCTGCTTTCGCAGATTCGCCAGGCCACCGAAGACCCGCTGGTGAAAGCTGTGGTGCTACGGGTGGACAGCCCCGGCGGCGGTGTGGTGGCCAGCAGCGAGTTGCATGCGGCGCTCAAAAAGTTGCGCGAGGCCGACAAACACCTGGTTGTTTCCATGGGGTCGGTGGCGGCCAGCGGCGGCTACTACATCGCCACCGCCGCCGAGCGCATCTATGCCAATGCCGACACGTTCACCGGCAGCCTGGGCGTGATTCTGAGCCTGACCAACCTGGAAGGCACCTATGAGAAAATCGGTTTGCGCACCTACGTCTACAAAAGCGGCGAACTGAAGGACATTGGCTCGCCCGACCGCCCACCGACGGCGGAGGAAAACGCCGTGTTGCAGGGCGTGGTAGACCAGGCCTACCAGGGCTTTGTGGATGTGATTGTGGCGGGCCGCAACCTGCCCCGTGATGAGGTGTTGCGCATCGCCGACGGGCGCATCTACACCGGGCGGCAGGCGCTCGACTTGAAGCTGATTGACGCCCTCGGCGGCCTGGACGAGGCCATCGCTGGGGCAAAAGAGCTGGCCGAACTGGAACGGGCGCTTGTCGTGCGCTACACCTCGCGCAGCTCGCTGGCAGCCCTGCTGGAAGCGCGGCTGGCCCAGCCCCAACCCCAGGCCGACCTGCTCGGCGTGCGCGCCCTCACCGACCCGCCCGCGCCCCGGTTGGAATACCGCTGGGTGCCGTAGGTCAGTAGGCAGTTGGCAGTTGGCAGTTGGCAGAACCTTTGCGCTTTGCCAACTGCCAACTGTCAACTGCAAACTGTGGTTGGCAATGACCATGCCTGAAATCGTACATAGCTATGTTCCAGCGAACATTCTCCAGCGGCTGATTCGCTTCGACACCACCAACCCGCCGGGGAACGAGGCTGCATGTATCGCCTACCTCAACGGCTTGCTGACGGAGGCGGGGATTGCAACCACGCTGCTGGAACGGGAGCCGGGTCGCCCCAACCTGATTGCCCGGCTGGCGGGGCGGGGCGACTCACCGCCGCTGCTGCTGCAAGGCCATGTGGATGTGGTAACAACGGCGGGCCAGCAGTGGCGTTATCCACCGTTTGAGGGGCGGCTGGCTGAGGGCATGATCTGGGGGCGAGGCGCGTTGGACATGAAGGGCGGCGTGGCCATGCTCGTAACGGCCTTTTTGCGGGCGCATCAGGAAGAACTGAACCTGCCTGGCGATGTGATTCTGGCGCTGATGCCCGACGAAGAGAAGGGCAGCGCCTGCGGGGCGAAGTTCCTGGTGGAAGATCACGCGGGGTTGTTTGCGGGCGTGCGCTACGCCCTGGGTGAATTTGGTGCGGTGAGCACCCAGATTGGCCTGCGACGCTGCTATCCGATCATGGTGGCCGAGCGCCAGTACTGCGGGTTGCGGGCCATTGTGCGGGGGCCAGGCGGCCATGGCTCCATACGTCAACGCGAGGGCATTTTGACCCGGCTGACGCGGGTGCTGAACCGAATCAACATGGTGCGTTTGCCGGTTCACATCACCCCGGTGACGCGGCGCTTTGTGGAGAGCTTCAGCCAGGCCCAGCCCTTTCCGCTCAATGTGCTGATGGCCCAACTGCTCAACCCCGCGCTCACGGGCCGTATCCTCGACCTGGTTGGCCCAATGGGCACGGCGCTTGAGGCCATGCTTTACAACACGGCTGTGGTGACAGCGGTTCACGGCGGCGACGGTGCAAACGTCATCCCCTCGGAAGTGGAGCTGCGGCTTGATGGGCGCGTGCTGCCCGGTTTTGGCCCCGCCGAGCTGCTGGCCGAGTTGCAGGCAGTGGTGGGCGACGGGGTTGCGTTTGAGGTAGTGACGTTTGAGCCAGGGCCAGCCGAGCCGGACATGGCGCTGTTCGGCATGCTGGCGGGAATCCTGCGCGAGTCCGACCCCGAAGGCGTACCTATGCCGATGCTGATTACCGGCGTCACCGATGGGCGCTTTTTCGCCCAGTTGGGCATCCAGACCTATGGCTTTACGCCGCTGAAACTTCCCGCTGACATGAATTTCACCGCCCTGCTGCACGCCGCCGACGAGCGGGTGCCTGCCGAGGCGCTGGAGTTTGGGGCGCGGGCAATTTACACCGCGCTGGGGCGGTTTTAGCCACAGAGAGCACCGAGGACACAGAGTTTGAGGCTCGGCTTTGTGTTGGTGATGATAAACGGCGCGTGCTATAATCCATTTGCCACCGTCGTGCTGGCCCATCTCACCGCCCAGGATACGCGCCGTGATCCCCAAAGCCGTCGCAACGCCAAATTTGCGCTGACGCGGCGGCTCTATGAAAAAGGCTATCGGCGTGAAGATGTCCTGGAACTCTTTCGTTTTATTGACTGGCTGTTACAACTACCAGCGGCGTTGGAAGACTCCTTCTGGCACGAGGTGCAGCAGTATGAAGAGGAGCAACGTATGACCTACATTACAACTGTTGAACGACGGGGAATTGAAAAGGGCCTTGAGCAGGGTCGGGAAGAGGGCCTTGAGCAGGGTCGGGAAGAGGGGTTTCGCGAGGGGTTTCGCGAGGGACTTCTGACAAGTATTTCCCTGGTTCTGGAACTAAAGTTTGGCCCCCCTGGCGTGGCGCTGCTGCCAGAAATCGAGGCGCTGCACGACGTGACAATCCTTCAGGCCATCCTCGCCAGCCTGAAGACAGCGACGACGCTGGATGAGGTGCGCCGGGTGTATGCCGCACCGCCAGGAGCATAACGTCGTGGATATTGATGCCATGTGGGACTACAGCGACCCAGCCCTGAGCGAAGAGCGTTTTCGCGCTGCCCTCGCCACGGCTCAGGGCGACCTGCGGCTGGAATTGCTCACCCAGATTGCCCGCACCTTCTCGCTGCGGCGGCGCTTTGCAGAAGCCCACACGCTACTGGATGAAGTTGAACCACAACTCGCCAGCGCTGGTGCCCGCCCCCATGTGCGCTACCAGCTTGAGCGGGGGCGCACCTTGAATTCAAATGGTGAGCGCGAGCAGGCCCGTGGGTTGTTTGTATCTGCCTGGGAACAAGCGCAGACTGATCAACTTGAAGGCCTCGCCGTTGATGCTGCCCACATGGTGGCGATTACCTACTCTGGTTTGCCTGATGCTGTGGAGTGGAACCAGCGCGGCCTGGCGATTGCCCGTGAGTCTACCGATGCAAAGGCGCAGGCGCTGATTCCGGCCATGCTCAACAACAGCGCCTGGGATTTACACAACATGGGACGTTTTGCGGAAGCCCTGACGCTGTTTGAGGAGGCCCAGGCAATGTGGACAGCGCGGGCCAGACCTGATCAAATCCAAATCGCCCGCTGGTCGGTGGCCCGTTGCCTGCGCTCACTGGGTCGTTTTGAGCAATCCCTAGCCATACAGCATGCCCTTGAAGCCGAGCATGTGGCAGCCGGAACTACGGACGGTTACGTGTTTGAAGAGCTGGCAGAGAACCTCGCTGCCCTTGGCAAGACGGACGAGGCTCGCCCCTATTTTGCAAAAGCCTTCGCCGAGTTGGGCAAAGACGAGTGGTTCGCGCAGCATGAAACGGCCCGACTCGCAGACCTTAAAACGCGGGCTGGCGAGCAGTGAGCAGTCGGCCCCTAACGCTCCTCCTCCTGCTCCCCGCCCTGCTGATCGGCGGGCTGTTTCTGGTCGGGTTGCTCTTTGGCCTGGCCCAGAGCCTGGGGCTGTTTAGCCTGGTGGAGGTGGGCAGGCCAACCCTGCGTTTCTACGGACAGCTCTTGCGAGACCCCGACGTGCTGCGCTCGCTGGGGCTAACGCTGTATGTGTCCGGGACTGCCACGCTGCTGGCGACGGTGCTGGGCGTGGCCCTGGCCCTGCTGCTGCGACGCATGGCCCGTGGCGCTGGCTCCCTGCGGCTGCTGGTGCAACTGCCGCTGCCAGTGCCCCACCTGGTGGCTGCCCTGGGCCTGGCGCTGCTGCTGGCCCAGAGCGGCCTGCTGGCTCGTCTGCTGCACGCCCTCGGGCTTGTCGCCGCCCCCGCTAATTTCCCGGCCCTGGTGAACGACCGGGCGGCGGTGGGTGTGATTGTGACCTACGTCTGGAAGGAAGTGCCCTTTATTACCCTGGCGACCCTGGCCGCCCTGCGGGCCGTAGGCGATGAACTGGAGCAAGCCGCCCGCAACCTGGGGGCCTCGCCCTGGCAAGCCTTTCGCCATGTGACGCTGCCGCTGGTGGCCCCCGCCGTGCTAGGCGCTGCCGTGATCGTCTTTGCCTATGCCATTGGGGCCTTCGAGGTGCCGCTGCTGCTCGGCCAGAGCTTCCCTCGCAGCCTGGCGGTGGAGGCCTACACGCTCTACCAGGACGTTGACCTGGCGGTGCGCCCGGCGGCCCTGGCCCTCAACAGCCTGCTGGCCCTGCTCACCCTTGCCGCCGTGCCGCTCTACGTCTGGCTGCTGCGGCGAACCATGATATAGTTGACGGAAACCCGATTTCATCGCAGAGACGCAGAGAACCTAGAGAACTGAAACACTTACTGCTCTGCGTCCTCAGCATCTCTGCGGTGAACCTGCTGATCAGTTCCACCAAAAAAACATGCCCCGTCTCCGCTGGTTTGCCATCCTGGCTGTCGTTGTCTGGACGCTGCTACCGCTGCTGCCGCTGCCGCTCTGGTCGTTCAGCGGCGGCTGGCGCTGGCCCGCCCTGCTGCCCGAACGCTGGAGCAGCCGCGCATGGGCCTTTGTCCTTTCGCCGGAGGCCCGCGCCCTGCCCGCCCTGTTCACCAGCCTGGCTCTGGCGCTGCTGGTGACGCTGCTGGCCCTGGCGGCGGGTCTTCCGGCGGCGCTGGCCCTGGGGCGCACCCGCTTCCGGGGGCGGGCGCTGGTGGAGTTGCTGATCTTTGCGCCGATTCTGGTGCCGCCGCTCACCGTGGCCATGGGCGTGCAGGTACTCTTCATTCGGCTGGGCCTGGCCGACACGCTGGCCGGGGTGGCCCTGGTTCACCTGGTTTTCTCGCTGCCCTACGTCGTGCTGATCCTCGCCAGCGCCGTTGCGGGACTCAGCGCCACCTGGGAGGAACAGGCCCGCTCCCTCGGCGCAACCCGCTGGCGGGCCTTCTGGCATGTGACGCTGCCGCTGCTGCGGCCCTCGCTGGCGGTGGCGGCGCTGCTGGCCTTTCTGGTCAGCTGGAGCCAGTACGCCCTGACGCTGCTGATCGGTGGGGGCAACGTGTTTACGCTGCCGCTGCTGGTGTTCGCCGCCGCCCGTGGCAGCGACCCGGCCCTTACCGCTGCTACCGCCCTGCTCTTCATCGCCCCGACCCTGGCCTTTCTCGCCCTCGCCAGCCGCAACCTGGACGAGCGCAATGGCGGCGTTGGCCTGTTATGAGTTACGAGTTACGAGTTATGAGTTACGAGTTTTTAGGTGCTGCGTGCTGCGTACTGCGAAGGACGCGTTACCTCTGCGCTCTTCGCGTCCTTCGCGGATTGGCTCTGGACTTCGGTCTTCGGTCTCCGGTCTTCGGTCTGTTACTATGCCTGCTCATCTCAGTCTGCACAACCTGACCATCCGCTACGGCAGCGCTGCCCCGGCTCTGGTTGAGCTTAGTCTGGAAGCCCGACCTGGCGAACTGCTGGCCCTGCTCGGCCCCTCGGGCAGCGGCAAAAGTAGCACCCTGCGCTGCGTGGCCGGGTTTGTCGCCCCTGAGCATGGCGGTGATGTGCAACTTGACGGGCGCAGCCTGCTGGCGCTGCCACCGGAACAGCGCGAGGCGGCCCTGGTTTTTCAGCAGCCAACATTGTTTCCCCACCTCAGCGTGGCCGAGAATGTGGCCTTCGGCTTGCAGATGCGCGGCATGAGCCATAGCGAGCGGAACCGCCGCGCCGCCGAACTGCTCGACGCGGTGCAACTTGGCGGCTATGGCCCGCGCCGCCCCCACCAGCTCAGCGGCGGGCAACGCCAGCGGGTGGCCCTGGCCCGCGCCCTGGCCACGGCCCCCCGGCTGCTGCTGCTGGATGAGCCGTTTGCAGCCCTTGACCCGGAGCTGCGCGACGACATGCGGGGCCTTGTGCGCCAACTCCAGCGCGAGCGGGGCGTGACGACCCTGCTCGTCACCCACGACCAGGCGGAAGCGGCCACGCTGGCCGACCGGGTGGCCCTGCTCATCGGCGGGCGCTTGCAGCAACACGGCCCACCAGAAGATTTTTACCAGCGCCCGGCCAACCTGGCGGTGGCCCGATTCTTCGGGGCGCAGAACCTGCTGCCCGCCACCCTCGCTGCCGACGGCACAGCGCTGACAGCGCTCGGCCCGCTGCGACTCTGCCAGCCGGGCCTGCAACCTGGCCCCGTGACCCTGGTGCTGCGCCCGGAGCATGTGCGACTCACGCCAGCCGCTGCGGGGCAGCCCCTGCCACTTGTTGTGGGCGAGGTGCGCGAACGGCAATTTCTTGGTACACTCTACCGCTACAGCGTCACCGTCGGTGACATCACTCTCGTTGCCCTGCTCACCGAAGCCCCGTTTCAAGTCGGCGGCCAGGTTGGCGTTGACATTGCGCCGGAGCGGGTGTGGGCGGTGAAACAGTAATGCGTACTGCGTGCTACGTACTGCGTACTGCGTAATCTTAAGGGAAATAAGGGAAATAAAGGAAATGACGACCTGACGCTCAACATATTTCCCTCATTTCCTTCATTTCCTTTGTATGTTCGTCACTCGTCCGGCTCCGGTCTCCGGTCTTCGGTCTCCGGTCAGAAAGGAAACTATGCACAAACTCGGCACCATCACCCGGCTGCACATTCAAACTGCCAGCCTCAAAATCGGCCAGCGGCCCTACGTGTATTATGACCCGGCCAACATCCTGGCCGTGCCCGCGCTGCGGCTCACGCCCGCCGGGGTGGTGGGCCTGGTGGACGGGCGCGAGATCGTGGATGTCCATAACGCCAACCATCCCCAGTCCAAAAAGCGCGAAGAGAATGGTATTTCGTTCAACTTCAGCGGCCACTACCGCAAGATGAGCGAACGCTTTGGCTCCCACCTGGCCCCTGGCTGCGCTGGCGAAAATATCCTCATCGCCAATGAGTCCGTCTTCGACGCAACGGCCTTCACCGACGGCCTACTGATTGAAACGGCGGAAGGCCACATGGTGCGCCTCACCGCCATCGAGCCTGCCACGCCCTGCGCCCCCTTCAGCGAATATGCCCTGTGCATGGAGATGAAGCCGCCAGCGGCCCTGCTGCGCGAAACGCTCCAATTCCTCGACGGTGGCACCCGTGGCTTCTACACCACCTTGCAGGGCGAGCCTGCCACGGTGCGGGTCGGTGATAGTGTGTTCCTAATGCGTGAAACGTAATGCGTAATGCGTAATGCGTGATAATTCTTCGCGTCTCTTCGCGGTTCTTCGCGGATCAACTTGTCACTCGTAACTCGTAACTCGTAACTTGTAAACCGTGGTAAGATAGCCTCAACAGCCACCTGTGTTTTGCCTTGCTTATTCGTAATTCATCATTCATACTTCATATCTTACGATTGATACACGGAGTTCGTCCATGCCCTATCGCGTACTTACGATTGATGGTGGTGGAATTCGGGGGATTCTTAGCGCGGCGCTGCTGGAGCGGCTGGAAGGAGAGGTACCAGAGTTTCTGTCGGGGGTTGACCTGCTGGCGGGCACCTCCACCGGCGCAATCATCGCCATGGGCCTGGCGGCAGGACTCACGCCGCGCCAGTGTCGGCGGCTGTATGAAAAATACGGCCCGGCCATCTTCGCCAAAGATGCGTTGCGGTCGCTCTGGAACTGGGGCCGCATCTTCGGCTCCGCCTACGACCGCACCAACTTCGAGCGGGTGCTGACCGATATTTTTGGCGATATGGTGCTGGGCGACCTGGCGAAACGGGTGATTGTGCCGACCTTCAGCCTCGACAGCCAGCGCATTCACCCGAAATTGCACATGCGGGCCTGGAAGCCCAAGTTTTTCCACAACTTCCCTGGGCCGGATTCAGATGCCGATCAGCGTGTGGTGGATGTGGCGCTCCGTTCCACTGCCGCACCGACCTTTTTTCCCGTCTACCAGGGCTTTATTGACGGCGGCGTGATTGCCAACAACCCGGCCATGTGCGCCCTGGCCCAGGCCACTGATCCCGGCACGGGCAACACGCCGCTGGCCGAAATTGCCATGCTCTCGCTGAGCACCGGGGCCTATCCAAAGTTCATCACCAAACGCTATGCCAACTGGGGCCTGGTGCAGTGGGCTGGCCCGCTGATCGAGATTTTTACCGAAGGCAGCGTCAGCGTGGCCGAATACCAGTGTTCGCGCATGCTCGGCCCGCGTTTTCACCGCCTCAACCCGGTGCTGCCCTCGCCCATTGGCCTCGACGACCTGACCCAGATCCGCACCATGCGCCAGCTGGCCGAGGAGCAGAACGTTGAGCCAACCGTGGCCTGGTTGAAGGAGTATTTCCTGTCACCCGCAGCTGAGCCAAAGGAAGAGGTTGTACCGGTGGAACATGCGTAACTCGTAACTCGTAACTTGTAATTCGTAATTCGTCACTCGTCACTCGTCACTCGTCACTCGTCGTGGGTATACATCTTGCACCCTTCCCCAATCTGCAATCTGCAACCTACAATGGGAGGACTCGATGGCCCACAACAACGATGACGAGAAATACACCAAACCAGAACTGCGGCGGCAAATTAAAGATAAACTTATGCAATCCGACAAGGGCGGCAAGCCCGGCCAGTGGTCGGCCCGCAAAAGTCAGTTGCTGGTGCAGGAATATGAACGGCAGGGCGGCGGCTACAAAACGTCGGAAAAGGACGAGGCGGCCCGCTCACTAGAGGAGTGGACGGAGCAGGAGTGGCAAACTGCCGACGGCGACGAGCAGGCCCGCGACGGCGATACGACGAAGTGCTACCTGCCCCGCGAGGTCTGGGAGCGGCTGAGCAACGAAGAGAAACGCGAGGCCGAACAGAGCAAGGAACAGGGTTCGCAGCATGGCGAGCAGCATGTACACTACACCCCGGCCATCAAACGGGCTATGCACGAATTGGAAGAAGATGAGTAACGAGTAACGAGTAACGAGTGACGAGGTATCAGGTACTGCGTACTGCGCAAAACGTGAAGCGGGAAGCATACCCCGTTTCTCATACGTTATACATTTCCGGCTCCGGTCTTCGGTCAGCCGTCAAGCAATCGTCAATCGTCAATCATCAATCTCTATGTCTGATTTCGACTTCATCCGCCAGCGCATTTCACGAGCTTATGGCCAATTTCTCAGCCAGGTGCCCTGGCTGGCGCGGGCATGGGGCAGCAGCTTCGATGCGCTGAACTTTGACGACGTGCCGTTTGTACCGCTGCGCAAGCCCCTGCGCCAGTGCCGCCTGGCCCTCATTACCACC
>JALONX010000158.1 GCA_025454695.1 Chloroflexaceae bacterium | reverse complement strand
TGTCAGCCCTTGGGCTTGGTGCTGGTAATTGGCCCTTCGAACTATCCCTTGTTCCTACCCGGCAGCCAGGCGCTTCTGCCCGCCCTTCGCTGCGGCTACCCCGCGCTGAAAGAGGTAGTAAGCTTCGCCTGCATTTGCTTTGACGACGGGTTCAACCATGGCAAGTGACGAGTGACGAGTGACGAGTGACGAGTGACCTGAAAGTTGCGATCGGGTTACGCAGTACGCAGTACGCAGTACGCAGTTCGTTTAGTGCTTCGGCCACAACGGGTTAATCGAACGCTGAATGAGTACCGGGTCTTTCACCATTTTATTGCGGATCATCTGCCAATATTCAGGCCGTTCGTAGCCGAGCTGCCAGATGGCAATGCCCCCCAGATCGGTTTCCTGCACCAGGTTTAGCTTCGACTCAAGGCCAGCGTCGGTCATAAACCAGACCGTGCGCAGCCCGTTTGGCCCACGGTAGGTGAAGTAGCTTTCGTCCACCTGGCCTTGACTGTTGCGCTGCAACAAATTCACCGTTACGCCCGTACTTGAAATAAGGTCTTCAATGTCGCTCCAGGGCAAGGCACGAGCGTCGGCACCATTGGCGGGCCAGTCGTAGCCATAGAAGGGCACACCGATCATCACTTTAGCCGGATCAACGACGCTACGAGCGTATTCGGCCACGGCTGAAACCCAATAGAGCGGAGCGATGGGGCCAGCGCTGCCGCCGCGCCAGCTGTAGTCGTAGGTCATAATCCGCACGCGATCTGTATGTTCGTTCATCACCCGCCAGTCTTGAAAGCCGCCCAGGCCTCCCCAGTCACTGGTTTTGCCATGTACTGCAACGGTGAGCAGCTTATCGTGGGCCTTCAACGCCTGGTTCAAATCAATAATAAAGGCCGAAAACTCGTCGCGGTAGCCCGGCCCCAGGGCCTCATAATCAATGTCAATGCCATCATAGTTGCGGGCCAGCACTTCGTCCACAATATTTTGCACATGGCGGGCGCGCCGCTGCGGGTCGGCCAGCAGATTTTCTACGGCAGTGATGGCGCTGTTACCTGCAACGTTATGTATAGTTGGAATAACAAGAATGTTGTTCTCATGCGCCGTGCGCACCAGGGCATCGTTGCGGGTGCCAAAGATGCGCCCACTACTGTCGGTGGAATACCAGAAGGGGCTAATCTCGTCAATAATGTCTTTATTGGCTTCAAAGGTGGCCAGCACGCCAGGGCTAAGATATTCTGGCAGCCAGACCGCGATGTAGCGCCCACTCTTGGGATGCACGACTGCTGGTTCAGGTGTAGCCGCAACGGTGGGCACGGGCGTTGGCAGCGCCACCGTGGGCAGCAGCGCCATTGTCACACTGCCTGGGGAAGGCGTGGCTGCCGCAGCAGTGAGGGTGGGCGCGGTGGCAGCGGAGATGGGCTGCTGGGCCATGCGCAAGGCCTCAAAAATCAGCGTTGCCGCCACGCCCAGCGCCGTCAGGTAGATCAGGGTAAACAGGCCCGTTTGCAGGCGTTGCCAGAACGATGTTTTCATCAATAGGGCGAACCCACAGACCACGCCCAACGCCGCACTCAGCTGGTGCGCGGAGCGTCCTCTGTGTCAATAAGCATCTAACTCACGGAGCCGTTCGTCGCTAATGCCAAAGGCATGGGCAATTTCATGCAACACGGTGCGACGCACTTCTTCGCGCAGGCGTGCAAGGGTGCGAAAGTCCCGTTCCAGCGGCTCCTGAAAGATAATAATAGTATCTGGCATGACTATGCCCTGGCTGCTGCGTTCCGTCAGCGGCACGCCATCATAGCAGCCATAGGCGGTTT
Organism: Chloroflexaceae bacterium; assembly: GCA_025454695.1. GTDB lineage: Bacteria > Chloroflexota > Chloroflexia > Chloroflexales > Chloroflexaceae > JALONX01. The sequence goes on along the minus strand of JALONX010000158.1, from coordinate 8,012 downwards.
GCCAGGGCTTCAGCCCCAGGTAGCGGCGTTGCTCACGGGTGGGGCGGCGTTCAATCACCACTTCGAGGTTTTCCAGGTAGCGGGCAAAGGTGGGGGGCAGGCTGTCCAGCGCTTCAACCACCAGTTGCTCGAACGTTGGTGCGTCCATGCCAGGTACTTTCTGCATGCTTAAGGGGCATTATACGCGCCGTGCGGATGAAGTGTCAAGCGTTTTTGTGGATTTTTCCGGTTCGTGTGAGGTTTTTCCCGAAAAAACTACTCCAAAAGTCCCTCGCCATACACCGGAATGTGGTATAAAACATATCGCGAGGCAGAGTCGCCCGTGGCACAGTTTTTGATAAGCAAGGCGCTGGCGTGCCTTCCCGGCTATTGCTGTGAGGTCAGGCCAGGCTTAAGGGAGCCTCTTACCCATGCTGAAACAACGTGTGCGCCCCGTGCGTGTGCTGCAACTGCTGCTGGTGCTGCTGGCGCTGGTGGCATTGCCCTGGCTCGATGGCTCGGCTCGCAGCGCTGCCGGGGCCTACAGCGAAACCACCCTGGCACCGCCCAGCGGCAGGCCTGCCCTTGGCGTTTATGCCAGTAGCACCCCACCCCCCGCCCTCACCATTGATCCGTACATTCGGCCCGACCTGGCTCGGCGCATGGAGCAGCTTCGTCCGACGATCCTGGCGGCAGCGGCTCGGCATAATATGCCGCTGCTTTCGGGCATGAGCGATGGTGAATTTGCCGAGGTGATGACGCTGATCATCTACAACGAGCATAATGGCTGGCTTGAGGATGATTTTGAGGCCTTCCGGGCCGTTACACCGCTCTACCAGGACTTCCAACAGTGGACAAACGCCAGCGGCATGGGCAGCAACTTCAGCGTCTGGCCAGCTAACCTGCGGCCCTCGGTGGCGTTGGAGATTTTGCGCCGCCAGGTGCCGGTGCCCGGCCCAACCAGGATGATCACCGTGCCGGTGACGGTGAACGGGAGCCAGATTGTGCCAGAGGATTTTGAGTCGAAAAATGAGCTGTTTGCCGCTATCACGGCGGAGATCAGCGACGACGACCTGGCGGTGGAATACCTGGCGGCCAACCTGGCCCGTGGCCTGTTCCGGGCCGAGTTCGAGGGTGTTCCGGTGACGTGGCGCACCCTGGCTGCGTGGCACAACCAGGGCATTGTGAGTCCAGGTCAGATCCTGGCCAACCCCACCGCCAGCGATTATGTGCGCCGCGCCTCGGCCTACCTGCCCGCTGCCCGCCGCTTCATCACCATGCCGCCGGAACGGCCCGCCGAACGACGGGAGCGCATGGAGTGAGTCTCTTCAGTTTGCAGTTGGCAGTTGACTGTTAGCAGTCGTTGCCAACCGCCAACTGCGGCTGCTACCTGCAAACGGTTCCCGGTTCCTGGTTCTCTTTCTTAAGTCTACCGTAGCTCCTCCAGCGTAAAGCTGTTGAAGCGCACCTGCACGCTTTCATTCTGACCGCTGCTCACCAGCATGCCCGCCATGCCTTCAATCTTTACGTCCTGGGGAATGTCAATCTCGGGCAGAGCCTCGTCGTTAATGCTGATGCGCAGCTTGCTGTCGCGAACCTCCACCCGAATTTTGTTTACGGCGTTTAGCCCTGGTTTTACCACCGGAAAGGCGATTGGCGGGATGATGTCCTGGGCCTGTGGGCCAGAGCGGCGCATGGTAATCCCACCCTGGGGCAGAATCAGCAGGGTGTAGAAGTCGAAGTTGCCGCCATCACCAAACATAATGCCGTAGGCAGCCTCCTCAACCGGGCCGCTCACCAGGGCCGCTTCAGCTTCAATCACAAAGTTGCCGGTCACCCTGGAGGAACCTTTGGGCAGGGGCTGTTGCCAGGTCTGAAGGCCAGGGCCAGCCAGAATCTGGTAGCTGCCGTCGGCGATGGTGGAGCCACCAATACTCCAGCGGGCCTTTGTTGGGTCGCCGAAGGTTTCCTTCAGGTCAACCTCTTGCGTCTGCTGGTCGCTCGGGCGAATGAGTTCGGCCTGGCCTTCGATGTTGGTGAAGCGCACCACCAGGCCGCCGTTGTCATAGGTCACGAGTCCGAGGGTGAGCTGCCCATTTGCCACCTGCGGGTCGGTGTAGTTCAGCACCTGCTCGCCGTTGATGTAGCCAGTAATCTGGGTGCCGTTGGCGACAACACGCAAGCGATTGGTGGCGTTCGCGCCGGTGCGAATGCGGCGATCGAATGTCCACGGAACGGCGGAGGAATAGGCTTCGTCGCGCACCTGGGCCAGGCGGTAGTAGCCATTGCCGCTGATGGAGAAGAGCAGAAAATCGCCCGGCCCGCTCTGGCGGAAGCGAATGCCGTATTCGGAAACCGGGCTGCCCGCCACCTGCTGCACATCCACCGCCATGTCAAAATTCTCAATCTGGCTCGAACGAAAGACCTGCTCCAGCGGCGTGTCGGCGGGAATTTCGGGGCCGAGAAAGAGGCCATAGCCATCGTAGTTGGGCGTGTCCAACCGAATTTCGTAGCTATTTTCCACCACCTGCGTCAGCGACTGATCCCAACGGCTGCTGGCTTGATCGAACGTGTCGCTGATGTTTATCGGGCCGTTGCTCGCGACTTGTTCCTTGCGCGGAGCTTCCGGCGGAGGCGGGCTGCCCGCCCCAATAAAAGGCAGCCGAGTGCGGATAGCTGGGGTAAGCAGCACCACCGCCACCAGCGCAACCGTCATCAGCAAGACAAACGCGCCCAAACCCAGGGCCACCCAGAGCAGGGGGTTACGGCGGGGTGCGGGCGGCGGCATCACCGGCGGCGGGGGTGTAACCTGCGGATCGTACATGGCAACTCCTGCTTGACAAATGATGACATATGCTGTGTTTCAAGGCTTCTTAATTTCAATGCAGTATACCGTGATTGGCACGCGCTATCAATGGGCGGGAAACTGGAACCGTTGCAGCATTGAAATTGAACCATTGCATGCGCTACAATACAAGCACATTAGGGAGGCGCTATGACAACAGCAGTTGAAACGGTCGCTCGCCACCACATCATCTACCCAGAATCAGACGGCAAGCCAATGGGTGAAACGGAGACTCATCGCCAGGAACTCAGCGACGCGATTGAGGCGCTGAAGGACTATTTTCGGAACCAGGCCGATGTCTACATCAGCGGCAACATGTTTATCTACTACGTGGAAGGCAAGCCCAAAAAAGTGGTTTGTCCTGATGTATTTGTGGTGCGCGGGCTTGATAAGCGGCGGCGGCGGAGCTATTTTTTGTGGAAGGAAGAGCGCACACCCTGTTTTGTGATTGAGCTTACTTCAAAAGCGACGCGCCGCGATGATGAAGAGGACAAGAAGAACACCTACGCTGAGTTGGGGGTTCACGAATATTTCCTGTGTGATCCGTTAGCTGAATATATGCAGCCGCCGTTGCAGGGCTATCATCTGGTTGAGGGCAGCTATGTGCCGATTGCGCCAGATGCTGATGGCTGGCTGCCGAGTGCGGAACTGGGGTTACGCTTGCGGCTGGAGCCGGACGGGCTGCGTTTTGCCGATGCAGCCACTGGCGAACGACTGCTTAAGCCCCATGAAGTAGCCGAAGCCCGCCGCGCCGAAGCCGAAGCCCGCCGCGCCGAAGCCGAAGCCCGCCGCGCCGCCGAGCGCCAGGCCCGCGCCGAGGCTCGCCGCGCTGAGTCCGCCGAGGCTGAGCTTGCTCGCCTGCGCGATGAGTTGGCACGTTTGCGAGGTGAGCAGAATTGAGAATTGAAAGTTGAGCATTGAGAACTGTCGTTGCTACCTGCAAACACGTTCCAACGCCCACTGCCCCAGCCGCCATACCGTTAGGCCAGCCAGCACGGTGGGCGCGAACAGCAACCCCAGGCCACCTGGCAGCGGCAACTGCCAGATCAGCCAGAGGTGCGCCGCCAGCAGCAGCGCCGCCAACCCGGCCAGCGCCAGCCGTGGGGCGGTAGCGGGTGCTTCTTCGTAGAGCAGGGCTTGCACGCCACCTTCAATATGCAGGTTCAGGTTCGCATCAACGGTGCTGCCCCAAACCACCAGCATAGCCATGCTCGCCAGCAGCGGTGCCAGCAGCAGCCCTGCCCATGCCACCTCCAGCGGTGGAAGCCCAAGCCACCAGGCCAGCACCAGCAACGCCCCGTAGCCCTGCATAGCAAACGGCAGCAAAAACACCACCAGCTTTGCCCGCAGCAGCTGCGCTGGGCGCAATGGCGCAAGCAGGAGCAGCGCCAGCCGACTCCCTTCGCCACCAAACGGGCTGCTGGCGCTATCGAAGATCGTGAGTAGCACCAGCCCGGCGCTAAAGCCAACCGCCAACAGCACGGGCGGGAGCTGGATCGGCGCGAGCAGCCCGGCCAGCAGGGGAAAAAGCGCCAGGTACACGCAGGTTGCCACCAGCCGCAGCCAGAACAGTGGGTGCCGAGTCTGGTTGAGCACCCCACGCAGCAGCAGTGCCGCTGTGGGTGTGCGCCAGCGGGCCAGCCATGTGGCAAACCAGCCCATCCCTGGCAGCACACGCACGCTGCCGCCCCGGTTGCGGCGCTGGCCCGCCATCACTGCCCGCTCGTAGAGCCGCCCCGCCGGGTGGGCCAGGGGCCCCAGCGCCAGCCCCAGCAGCCCCAGCAGCCCCACCGCCGCCACGCTCGTAGCCCCTGGCGCAATCACCAGCACAACACCAGGTAGAACCAATCCAGCCAGGATACATATGAGAGCTTGCCAGCTGCCTACCATCGCTGCGTCCCGGTCTCCAGTCTCCGGTCTCCGGTCGTGCCGTGTTCGTCCGCCCCACAGCACCAGCAGCGCCAGTGGCCCCACCACACCGAGCCACAGCGCTACGCCTGCCCCGGCAAAGGCTAGCACCAGCATCGGCACGGCAGCCAGACCGAGCACGGCAAAAAGGCTCCAGCCAAGCACGGCCCCGGCCACCAGCAGCCAGTTCCAGAACCACTCAAGCGCAATCTGGCCAACGAGCGCCCGCAGCCGCACCGCTGGCGGCAAGGGTTGCATGTGCAGCAGCAACGCCCCATCTGACCCAAGGCCGGAGCGCATGCTGGCCATAGCTGCCAGCCCCGCCACTGCCAGCCAGAGCCATGCACACAGCAGCCACAAGCCCTGCTGCAAAGCGGCGTCGCCCTGGCGCTGCCACACCATCAGCTGTGCCGTGAGTACGGGAATGGCCCAGGCAACGCCCGCGCCACTCGCCAGCAGCATCACCGCTTGCCCAACCAGCATCACACCACTACTGCGGTTCTCGCGCCAGAGCATGCGTATTTGTGTTCGTAAGATTACCAACGTCGTAGCCATCACCATCATTCTCCAAGACAAATGCAGCGTTGTCGGTTCCGCTTGTTAATATACACGTTTACGTATTACGCATTATGCTGAAAATCTCCCAATCTCCAATCTCTTATCGCTCATTTCCTGAGTCAAGCTCAAAAACAGCGACTCAAGGTCGGGGTGGGCAGCGGCGGTTTGAAGCTCCGCCGGGCTGCCTTCGATGATCAGGCGACCCTGGTGAACAATGCCGATGCGCTGGCAGAGCGCTTCCGCCGTCGCCAGGTCGTGAGTCGAAAGCAGCACCGCCGTGCCACCTGCCGCCAGTTCGAGCAGCAAATCTTTGATGCGACGGGCGCTGAGCGGGTCAAGGCCGTTCAGCGGCTCGTCGAGGATGAGAACCGGTGGCCGATGCAGCAGCGCCCCGGCGAACGCCAGCTTGCGCCGCATGCCAAATGAGTAGGAGCCACACGGGCGGTCAGCGGCAGCTCGCAGTTCCAGCAGGCCAAGCAGTTCTTCGGCCCGCAGCTGCGACTCACGCAGGGGCAAGCCCCGCAACTGGGCCAGAAACGCCAGCATCTCCCGCCCCGAAAGTCGCTCGTAGAGCAGCGCCCGGTCGGGCACGTAGCCCAGAGCGGCGCGGGCAGCCAGGCCGTCGGCCAGCACATCGTGCCCGGCCAGCCTCACTCGCCCGGCGTTGGGTTCCAGCAGCCCCACCAGCATCTTGATCGCTGTGGTTTTGCCCGCGCCGTTCATCCCCAGAAAGCCATACATTTCGCCCGGCGCAATCGCCAGACTCAGCTCCTCAACAGCGGTAAAGCTGCCATAGCGCCGCGTGAGTCCATCGGCGAGGATGGCGGGCTGACCGGAGACCGGCAACGGGAGACGGGAGTCAGCCGGGCGAAGGGGCGAATGGTGGTGCTGCGTCCGATCCGTCTGGCGTTCGGCCCGGTCTTCGGTCTCCGGTCTTCGGTCTAGGGCGTGCAACAGCTCCTCGGGCTGATCCAGGTTGATGATGATGGTTTCGGCCAGGCCGCCGCCGAACACATCCATGCGCACAGACTGGGGTTCTGCCAGCAGCAGCCGCACATGGCCCTGCGGCGCGAGGATGGCGCTGGCCTGGCGGGTTGTTTTGGCGTAGCTGGTAAACAGCGGCGGTTGGGCTTTGCAGTCGGTCACAAGCTCGGCACTGACGATGGACTCACGGGGAATGGCGACCCGCAGCAGCCAGCCAAAGCGCAGCTCCAGGTGCGTCGGCGTGAGGCGGTGTGCGCCCCACAGTGGCGAGGCCACCACGGCCAGCAGCGCCAGCGTCGCCACGAGCAGCAGGACGAGCACGCCCCAGCGCCAGGGGCCAGCAGGCACAAAAATCACGATCAAAGTGCCGATAAGCGCCAGTTCCACCAGGCCAACAAAAGCGGCCATAGCCAGGATGGAAAGGTATTGATTGCGATGGGCGGTGTAGGTGAGTTTCATACTTGATTGCAGATTGTAGATTGCAGATTGCAGATTAGGAGAACCGAGAACCGAGAACCCAGAACCGGGCCTGCCCTAAGCGAGATCGAAGGGAACCAGGAACCGTTTGCAGTTTCCAGTTTCCAGTTTGCGGTTTCTGCGATGTCGTCACTGCTAGCTGCAAACTGCCAACTGCAAGCTATTTTCTCAATTCTCAACGCTCAATTCTCAATTCTCAGTTCCCTCCGCGTCCTCAGCGTCCTCGGCGGTGAAATTGTCGTTTATGACTTCAAAGACGCGGCGCTGGGCGGGCGAGAGCGTATCCGCTACCAGTTCGCCCATCAACTCACCAGCGAGCGTGCTTGCTGCTGAACTGGGGAAATTGAGCGTCGCCATGTGGTTCACAATTGCGTTAGTCTCACGCAGTTGCTGCATGCGGGCGGCCAGTTGCGCAACCGCCGGTGAGTCCGTTGAAGCTTCTGCCAGCGCCATAAAAGCCTCGCCCCAGGCCATCAGTTCGCGGTAATCCTCCGGGCGGTCGGCGATAAACTCAGCCAGTTCGCGCATCTGCTGTTGGTAGGCTGGCTCCTCGCCCAGCACCATGTCAAGCTGGCTCAGCATGGCGTTGTCGAGTTTGCGAGCCTCATCTGGGGCCAGGCTGACCTGTTCGCCCAGGTGTTCCTCAAACAGCCGCACGGTGGGCGATGGCTCCTCAGGCTGGTCGAGGGCGTCGCGAGGGTTAGCAGCCAGTAGGCGGGCCACCCGTTCGCGGCGGGCTTCTAGTTCGGCGATCTGGCGCGAAAGCTCGCCATGCAGGGCCGCCAGCACATGGCGCAGGGAATGGTCGTTGCTGGGGCTGCCGAGGATGGCCTTGACCTGGCCCAGCGAGAGACCCAGGGCCTGCAAGCGCCGAATGCGTTGGAGCCGCAGCAGGTCGGCGGCGCGGTAGTGGCGGTAGCCGTTGGCGGCGCGGTCGGCCTCGCCGAGCAGGCCCAGTTTGTGGTAGTGGCGAATGGTTTTGGTGCTGATGCCGAGCAGCTTTGCCACTACGCCGATGGTGAGCAGATCGTCCATACTGCCGTCCTTTCGTCTTCTGACGGCAGTATAAAGCTTGACCTTAGGGCAATGTCAATAGGGGATGGATGAGTAAAATAAAGTTACTAATTTACCTGCCTCCCACAGCTCCCAGAAGGAGCTACGCCGCTGCGGCCAGCAGTTCGCGGTGGGCTGGGATGTTCTCAAAAAACAGTCGCCGTAGCCGTGTGTCGGCGAGTTGGCTGGCCCGCCGATGGAGGTAGCG
>JALONX010000906.1 GCA_025454695.1 Chloroflexaceae bacterium | reverse complement strand
TTCCACATAATCGGCCAGGCGGGGAGCCATCTCGCGGTAGGTCAGCGAGCGGTTGCCCTCCTCAGGAATACGCATCCAGGAGCCAAAATGCACCTCGTAGATTGAGATCGGCGCGGTGAGTCGCTGCCGCCCTTCTCGCTCGTGCATCCACTGGCCGTCGTTCCATGCGTATTCCCGATCCCAGACCACCGAGGCGGTTTTAGGCGGCACTTCGTAGAGGCTGGCGAAGGGATCCGCCTTGTCTACGGTGTAGCCGTTGAAGCGGGAGCCGACATGGTATTTGTAGAGTGTGCCCTTGCTAATGCCGGGAAAGAAGCCTTCCCAGATGCCCGAACCGCCCCGCATGTTGAGCCGATGCGCCCCCCGATCCCAATAGTTGAAGTCACCGATCACCGAGACGTAGTTGGCATCTGGTGCCCAGACGGCAAAGTAGGTGCCTTCCACGCCATCAACCGTCATCGGATGAGCGCCCATTTTTTCGTAGAGATGAAAATGGCTGCCCTCGTTGAAGAGGTAGATGTCATCGTTGGTGAAGCGGGTGATGGCAGGTTGTGGCGGTGCGGGTGGCGGCACTTCAACTGGCAGCACGGGCGCAGCGGTCTCAGGCGTGGCTTTCTTTGTGCGCTTAGGTGTCTTGGTGTCAGTCATCTTGAATTTTCTCGCTAGGCAGGCTTACAGGGCACAGCGTCGTGCATGGGGCAACGTGGCAAGATCAGTTCCACTTAAGCTCAACTGTAATATTCAAAATCGTGTTCGGTGCGTACCCGCCGCATCACCCGGAAGATATGCACGGGCATGCTGGCCGGGTTCAGTTCCACATAGTTCCAGGCCCCGTTCCACTGGTAGCGCGTGTCGGTGAGCAGATCATGCACCTGGTAGGGCTGGTTCGGGTCAATGCCCAGCTCGACCAACGGTACTTCGACCCAACCCGACTGGGTATAGTGGGGGTCAAGGTTCACTATGGTGATGATGACGTTGCTGCCATCGGGCGAGCTTTTGCTGTAGGCAATGAGCTGGTCGTTCTCGATGGTGAGAAAGCGCAGGCTGTTGTTGTGCTGCAAGGCCGGGTTCGCCCGGCGAACATGGTTCACCCGCCCGATAAATTCGCGCAGGCTGTGGGGCGCATCCAGGTTCCAGTGGCGAATCTCATACTTCTCCGAGTTGAGATACTCTTCTTTGCCGTGCGTCAGCGGGATATGTTCCAGCAACTCGTAGGCCGGGCCATACATGCCATAGTTCGACGAAAGCGTGGCAGCCAGGGCCAGCCGGGCGAGAAAGGTTGCACGGTTGCCATACTGAAACTGCTCGGTGAGAATGTCGGGCGTGTTGGGCCAGAAGTTGAAGCCGAAATAGTCGCGCACCTCACTCTGGGTCAACTCGGTGAGGTACTGCATCAGCTCCCACTTGGCGGTGCGCCACGAGAAGTAGGTGTATGAATGGGTAAAACCAAGCTTCGCCAGCTGGTACATCACCTTGGGGCGGGTGAACGCTTCCGACAAAAAGATCGTTTCGGGATGTTTCGCCTTGATGGTGGTAATGGCCCATTCCCAGAAGCGGAAAGCCTTGGTATGGGGGTTGTCCACCCGAAACACGGTGACGCCCTGGTCAATCCAGTAGAGCATCACGCTGCGTAGCTCTTCCCAGAGGGCCTGCCAGTCGCTGGTTTCAAAGTCAAAGGGATAGATGTCCTGATATTTCTTGGGCGGGTTTTCGGCATACTGAATGGTGCCATCGGGCCGGGCGCGGAACCACTGGGGATGTTCGCGCACATAGGGGTGGTCGGGCGAGCACTGAAAGGCAATGTCCAGGGCCACATCAATGCCATAGTCGCGGGCGCGGCGCACCAGCCTATGGAAGTCTTCCAGCGTGCCCAGTTCGGGGTGGATGGCTTTGTGGCCGCCTTCCGGCCCACCGATGGCCCAGGGACTGCCTGGCTCGCCCGGCTGCGCTACCACGTTGTTGTTTTTGCCCTTGCGGAAGGTGCGGCCAATCGGGTGGATGGGCGGCAGGTAGAGTACATCAAAGCCCAGGCTCGCCACATAGGGGAGGCGGGCTTCCACATCCTTAAAGGTGCCGTGGCGGCCCGGCTCGGCTGAAGCGGAACGGGGGAAGAGTTCGTACCATGTGCTAAAGCGTGCCCGCACTCGATCCACAATCACGGCCAGTTCGTGGTCGTAGCTGGTGGCAAAGCGGCGCTCCAGGTGGCGGGCCATGAGTTGGGCCAGGTCGGGCGAGAGGGCCTGGGCCACCCCGGCGCTGCTGCCGGAGCGCAGGGCGCTGGCGTAGGAACGGAGCAGAATCGCGCCGTCGTCGCCATGCTGCTGGGCCACCTCGGTGGCTTCTTCCACCAGGGCCGCGCCGATGTGCAGGTCAACCGTGACATCCTGGCCCGCGTCCACCCGCTTTTGCAGGTCACGCGCCCAGGACTTAAAACGGTCTACCCAGCCGACGACGGTGTAGCTGTAGCGCCCAATTTGCCGTGGCAGACTCGTGGCGGTAGCGCAGCAGCACCGAAATAGCGTCGTGGCCGTCGGTAAAGGCGTCGGCCTCAACCTGCACCACTTCACCCACCACTCGCTTGATGGCGAAGCGCCCGCCGTCAACCTGGGGCGTCACCCGTTCCACAATCACCCGGCGGCGGCCTTCGCCCAGGGGCGCAACCCCATTGGTGTGAGCAGCCATTGCCCCGGCGTGGGCCTCTACTTTGCTTTTGTCGAGCAACATCGCCCCTCTCCCGCTGCGCTATTTTGCTTACAGATTGGCTAATAGACGTTTTTTATAAAAAAGAAATTGGTCATGTCGCGCCGTGTCAGCCACCAAATGAATTCAGCGTCTGAAAGCCGAAAACACGCTGATAAACTTTCATTATTCAAACCAGTATACGCTCTGGCTGTGGCTCTCAAGGGATCGGCCAGGAGATGGGAAACCCGCCTACGCGGGCTAAGCCAGATTTCATTTTAATCTTCATAAGTACTCTGTACACAACGTCTTCTCCAAAGAAGTCTCGTTGTCACCCCGACCGCAGGGAGGGGGCTTCAGCGCATTGTTATGCAGATTCCTCCCTGCGGTCGGAATGACAGCGCGTTGCATTGCATGCAAAAAGACTTCGTTGTCAGTGTACTAAGCGTGTTGCGTCTCAAGCTGTCCGGCTTCATTTGTACATCTTCATTAACCCTACGTCATTTGCAAGCCGCGCTCATTCCATAAAAGAGGGAGTGAGCGCCGCAACGCCCAGACTCCCTGTAAAGTGCGAACAACGTGTGGAAAAGATGTTGAAAATCTGCTACTGCCGATTGTACATAACAGCAGAGGGCTTGTCAAACCCGGTGCAACCGGGCTGTGCCTATGGGCTAGGCTTCAGTTGGCCCCCATGCCGACGTTTCCACCACCCGTGGACAAAGGTGGCAAAGCAGATGACCAGCAGCGCACTACAAAGCAGCAGCATGGCACTACTGGCGAGAATAGCCACCGGGTTGCCAGAAGGCTGCTCACCCCGTAGGAGTGCGCTTATGAGGGGGAAGATGGGGAGTGTCATCAGCAAGCCCAGCAAGGCCAGGCCCATGACCCAACGGAGCGACGCACGGGTGTGTTGCGGATCCAGCGCGGTGAAGCCGAGCAGGGCAATGGGCATGCCAAAAAACGCCGGGATCAGGGTGCTGCCGCCCCGCACCCCGAACACATAGCGCGTGACCAGGCCGATCAGCACCAGCAGGATGCCAGCCCAGAGGATGATCCGCTGTACTAACCCAGACATGGTTCAATCCTTCTTATGTGTATGCCACCAGGCCAGCCCTGGTCAACTAAAAAACAGCCAGAGATCATAGCCCAGCGAGCCGAGAATGATGAGCAAAATCAGCCCGGAAAGGGGCAGCATGTCGAAGCGGCGCGGATGGCGGGTGCGCCAGTAGTAGCGCAGGCTGCGCACCAGCAACAGCAGGGCCACCACATCAAGCACAATCACCAGCGGCAGGGAGAGGTCGCTCATCACGCCGATCAGGGGCAAGACAACTGGCAGAATGACATACTGGAGTGTGCAGCGTAATGCCGAGATCAGCAGCGAGAGACTGAAGGCACGGGAGGCCCGCGAGTCGGCTTGCGCGACGCCGCCATGCTCGGGCAGCGCCACCTCGGGCTGGGGTGTCACCCGTAGCACGCGGGCGAAAATTCGATCCACCGTATCAATCGTTGCCATGTGTGTACTCTTTCTAGTCGTCGCAATATTCGCAATTACCAGGCTCCAGCGCCGAGGCAGCGCGCCAACGTTGCTTGTGAAGAAGGTGCGCCCAGCTCAACTCCCGCCGCAAGCGAGAGGTTATGCATGCACCGTCGGTGTGTATGGAAGACATGGTTCGCTGGTACAGTGTACCACTTCCACGCTCACATGTTCAAGCTCATCAATACCCTTCAGCAATGCTTTGTAGTGCGCGGGCGGCTGCGGGTAGTGCGTCACCACCGAAATGATCGCCGCCAGGTGGCGTGGCCCCACCCGCCAGACATGCAGGTCGGCCACGCGGTTGTCGGCGTCGGCTTCGGTCAACTCGCGCACGCGCTTCACCAGGGCCGCATCCACGGAGCTGTCGAGGAGAATGGCGCTGGTGTCGCGCAGCAGCCCCCACGACCAGCGGGTAATGACGAGTGCGCCCACAATGCCCATCACCGCATCGAGCCAGACCCAACCCAGGAACATGCCCGCCACCAGCGCAACAATGGCCAGCAGCGAGGTGAGCGCGTCGGCCAGCACATGCAGATAGGCCGCACGCAGATTATGGTCGTGACCATGGTGGTGATCGTGATCGTGGTCATGGTCGTCGTGATCGTCGTGGTCGTCGTGGTCGTCGTGATGGGCATGGCCGTGGTGATGGCCGTGATCATGCAGTAACCGTGCGCTGGCCAGATTCACCACCAGGCCAATGACCGCCACGCCAATCGCTTCGGGAAAACGAATTGTCACATCGGCAAAAAAACGCTGCCCCGACTCAAGGCGGCCAGGGCTACCGCGCTGGCAAAGCCGCCAAGCACGCCAACCTTGCCGGTGCCAAAGCTGTAGCGCGGGTCGTCGGCATGCCGCCGGGCGTACCAGTAGGCTACGGCGGTGATGCTCAGTGCGGCGACGTGGGTCGCCATGTGCCAGCCGTCGGCCAGCAGCGCCATTGAGCCGAAGGCGATTCCTGCGGCAATCTCCAGTACCATCATCGTCAGCGTCAGGCCGATGACAATGCGGGTGCGCCGTTCGCCCTGGCTGTTCTCCTGGGTAAAATGATGAACATGCTGCCACTGGCTCATGGTGTGGATATGCATCGGTGTCCTCCTCCTGACCTGCCTGAACAATAACGACGCACCGCCACGTGGAAGGGCGTCTGTAGCTGTACCGTTTGAGGAAAATTCTACCGACTCGCGCACAGGCCAGCGGTGAGAAGCGTGTAACTGCGGGTTGTGAAGTTTTCACCTCATGTTGTCGCGGGTGTGACTGAACATACTCCATCAGCCACACGGGCGGTAAGCGGTAGAGCGGTAGAGTGAGGCTTTGTGTGGGTGAGGCTCCCCGCGATGACGCCACCCTGCGCTGCGCTCCGAAGGCCGAATCAGTAGAGAAACTCCTCGATATGGTAGAGTGTAGCCTTTGCGCCGTTACCGATCCGTGCGCGTGCTCCCTGCTTCAGCTGCTCCAGCTCGGCCTGGAGCGCTCGCTCGGGGAGCAGGCTTCCTCCGACGGTGCGCAACTGCTGGGCGAAGGGGCCGTCGTCGGGGACGATCAGCGGCGAGATGTAAACCAGATCGCTAACGCCAAGTTCCATCGCGGCGAGTGCGTCGAGGGAGTGGCGGACGTGCTGTTCGTTGAGCCGGTCGCCCCCGGCACCGGCCAGGAGGATCACCCCGACATTGATTCCGGCGGCCTTGATCGTCCGCACCGCCTCGATGCAGGCGGCTGGCGAGCCGGGCTTGTTCAGCAGGCGGAAGACGGTTGGGTCGCCGCTCTCCAGGCCGAGGTAGACCCGCCGCACCTGGGCGTCACGCAGCTCGCGGTACTCGCGCAGGCTCTTCTGCTCCGCGCCGAAGATGTCGAGAAAGGCATAGATGCCCTTCAGCCCTGCCTCAGGATTGACGGTGAACTCCTGGTGAACGATCTGCAACAGCTCGCAGAGCCGGGGCTGGGGGATAACCAGCGCGTTCGCATCGCCGAGAAAAATTGACTTGCGCATCCCGATGCCACGCCCGACAAAGGCTTTGATCGCCTGCACATGCTCCTGGAATGCCGCTGGCGCTTTCACGCGGAACCGGCGGTCAGCGTAGAGTGTGCAGAAGGTGCAGCGGTTCCAGCTACAGCCTTCGGCGGCCTGGAGCACGAGGGCCAGGTACTGATCCGGCGGCAGGATGCTGATGGGCTTGTAGATGCGCTGAAAGGTGTCGCGCTCGGCCTCCAGGCGCTCCACGTCCCAGCTCAAGGCCCGGTCTAGCCAGCTACAAACCTCCGCGTCCTGCGTCTCCCGAGCGACCTCGCGCATCTGCGCAACGTGGTTGCGTATCCCGGCAAGCAACTGTCGGCGCTCGTCAGCAGCAAGCAGTCGCCGCACCTTGGTGCCGTCGCCACCGGGATGGCGCATCAGAATATCGCCACGCAAGCCGCGTTTGTAGTTGACCCCGGCGAGAAAGCTGCCCAGCAGACGACCTTCGCGGTCAAACGAATAGTTGGCCTGAAGATCGTCGGAGATGGTCAGAAAGTGGCGCTGGGGGTTAAAGTAGAACCTGC
>JALONX010000157.1 GCA_025454695.1 Chloroflexaceae bacterium | reverse complement strand
GCTCCACCGCTGCCACCTCGCTGTCAAAGGCTTCAAAAAAGGCGACGTTCAGTTGCTGCACATAGCGGGTCTGCTGGCCAATCCACATGTCAATCTTCGTGTAGCCTGTGGTCTCGGTCTCGTTGATCCAGATCTGGTAGTGGTCGGTGGCCACACCATCAACCTGCTCCGTGCCAATTAGCGTGATCGGGAATTCGGCCAGGTCGGGCGTGAGCAACTGGCCAGCAGGCACATCAACACCTGGAGTCACAAGCTCTTCCGCCGTCCAGGTTGTTTCGTCGTTGACACGGGTGTACTGGGTGCCATCATAAATCACCACTTCAACCGTTTCTTCTCCGTCACCCAGCAGCAATTTCGACACGGCATACATGCGGGTCGGGCTTTCGAGCCGTCCGGTGCCATAGCCGAGCAATGCGCCCTCAGCTTTAATCGCAAAATCAAAACGGGCCTGGTTTACCGGCTGGGTTTGCGGCAACGTCTGCGCCCGCGCCACCGAAAACTGGTTAAACGTAACTAACAGCAGGAGCAATGTTACTACTACTCGCATAAGTCGTCGCATACTTTTCACGACCTTTCTTCACTGCAAGATACTTACAACATGCGCAACCCTCGTGTTTGCACGCCTCATAGTAGCATAACGATATGAAGGTAACAAATTAGTTGTAGGAGCAGATTCATCATGCAACGTCTTACAGGAAAACGCACCATTGTCACCGGGGCAGGCTCAGGCATAGGCCGGGCCATTGCCCAGCGCTTCGCGGCGGAAGGGGCCTATGTGGTGGTGGCCGACCTTGATGCCGCCGCCGCGGCCCAGGTGGCCACTGAACTTGGCAGTGCGTGTTTTGGGCTTCAGGTGGATGTACGCAGCGCTGCCGCCGTGGAAAACCTGGTGGCGCAGGCCCTGGAGCGCTGGGGCGGCTTGGATGTGCTGGTCAACAACGCCGGGGTTGGCGTAGCGGCCACCATCCCCAACACCAGCGAAGCTGATTACGAGCGGCTGATGGACATCAATGTACGCGGCACCTTCTTGGGGATGAAGTATGCCATTCCCGCCATTGCTGCCGCTGGCGGCGGTGCGGTCATCAACATGGCTTCAATTGCGGCGCTGGTGGGCATTCCTGACCGGGGGGTGTATTGTGCGGCAAAAGGGGCGATTATGGCGATGACGAAGGCCGCTGCTCTTGACCATGTGGCCGACGGGGTACGCATCAACTGCATTGCGCCAGGCACGGTGGACACGCCGTGGGTGGCACGGATTACGGCGGGCTATGCCGACCCCGCAGCGGCCCGCGCGGCGATGCAGGCCCGCCAGCCCCACGGTCGTTTTGTGCAGCCAGAGGAGATCGCCGCCATGGCCGCCTATCTCGCCTCCGACGAAGCCGCCTCCGTCATCGGCGCGGTGATGGTGGTGGACGGCGGCATGACCGCCCGCTAACCTTGTTTCACCGCAGAGACGCAGAGACTGGAGTAAGCGCCGTTAACAGGACGGGTACAGTGGTCAAAAATCCTCCACCCCCCTGTGTCCTCTGTGTCTCTGTGGCAAAAGATCAGGGAGTTTGGTACATGTAACGAGCGACTGAGTCCAGCAATGTATCAAAGGTGAACGGCTTGGCCAGAAAGGCGTTTGCGCCTCGGGCCAACAACTCCCGCGCCCCCGTGTCTGCCGACATCACAATCACGGGCAGGTTGCCATCACCCTGGCTGCGGATGGCCCGCAACACATCATCGCCACTCATGCGGGGCATCATGCGGTCGAGCAACACCAGGGCGGGTCGCTCCTGGGCAATATGGTTGAGTGCCGTGCTTCCATCAAGCGCCGTCACCACCCGGTAGCCTTCATCCGTGAGCATGTCGGCAATCGTCTCGACAATCACGGTTTCGTCGTCAATCACGAGAATGTAGCCTGGAAACTGCATAGTTGTCCGTGCGTTCATACAATATAAAAGATTTGTATCTATTGTACCAAACTGAATGGTAAAATTGCAGTTGTGAAGATTGCAATTTTTCTATGTCTTGTAAGCTTTTATAGCGATTACAAAGCCTTAGCATTACATTTGATTGGCGTATTGGTTTAGCACCGCGGATTTGGTGATCACCCACCTCCGGTGAGTTGACGATGTTACAACCTGCCGGGCACATGATGCAACCCGATCGTATGTTCCATGTGTAACGCGGTGCGGTATAATAGGTTGCAAGGCCGTAGATACCCGATGGCGGGTGTTGGTGTGCTGCGGTTGCAGAGAAAGGTGGCGACCGCTATGGTTGAACAACAGGACGAACGTAGCCGTGAGTCCTCGCGCCGCATCTTGCAGATAGCCGAGCGTGAGGTTGGTCGCATTATCCTCGATATTCACGATGGGCCGGTGCAGAACATTTTCGCAGCGCTCTCGCAGCTCTACATGGTGCAACGGCGACTGGGCCGCACCAATGGCCACGCTGAAACCGAAGAGAGCGAGCGCATCCGTCGTAGCATCAGCCTGCTGGAACATTCGCTGAATGAGATTCGCACTTTTATGGGCGCCTTCCGCCCGCCAGAGTTTGAACGCCGCGATTTGATCGCTGTGTTGGAAGGCCTGGTTATTCAGCACGAGGAGCTGACGGGTAACCCGGTGACGCTGGATGTACGTGGTCTGTTGCCTACTGTTTCGTTGCCGGTGAAGATCAGCCTTTACCGCATTTTGCAGGAGGCACTCTCCAATTCGACTCGCCACGGCCACGCAGACCACCACGCCGTGCTGCTGTATGCCGAAGGCAACGCGATTGTGATGGAAGTGGCCGATGAAGGAGATGGTTTTGATGTGGGCCGGGTGTTGAGTACGCAGGAGGGAGTTCACATCGGCCTGGAAGGCATGCGCGAACGGGTAGGGGTGTTGGGCGGCAGTTTTGATATTTCAAGCAAGCCGGGGCTGGGAACAACGGTGCGGGTGGTGGTGCCATGGCAGTAATTCGGGTGGTGCTGGCCGATGATCACGCCCTGGTGCTGGAAGGGCTGCGCACGCTGCTTGACGCTGAGGACGATATTGAGGTTATCGGCACGGCCAGCGATGGCTCGCGGGCGCTGGATGTGATTCGCGCCATGCAGCCCGATGTGGCCGTGCTGGATTTGCAGATGCCGGTGATGGATGGGCTAGCCTGCCTGGAGCACATTCGGGCCGAGGGGCTGGCCACCAAAGTGCTGGTGCTGTCGGCCTTTAACGACGGTGACTCCATGCAATCGGCCCTCGAACACGAAGCCGACGGCTTTGCGCTCAAAACCGAGCCGCCCCAACAGACGATTGCATGTATCCGTCAGGTCTACCGGGGGCAGCTGGTGTTTCCGCAGGCCGCCAAGCGCTGGCTGCGCACCCACCGCCAGCGGCCCAGCCCCAGCAGCGCCGACCTCTCCGAGCGTGAGGCCGAAGTCCTTTCGCTGGTGGCCCAGGGCCTCACCAACACCCAGATTGCGGTGCGGCTGAATGTGAGCGACAACACCGTGAAATTTCACCTGCAGAACATCTACCAGAAGCTTGATGTGAGCAACCGCACCGAGGCCGCCGGGGTGTTCTACAAGCTGCGCCAGGAGGGCAAAGGGTGACATCGGTTGTGCTGGCCATTGTGGGCGCGGTGATGCTGGTGGCGCTGCTGGGCGTGTTATGGCGCTTCTGGCAGCACTACGCTGCCCGCGACCAGTCCGATGAAGAGTATGAGGGCCGCGTTGCCCGCCTCAACGACCGCCAGGCCAACCGCGTCAGCGACGAGCGGATTACCCAGAACATTACCCCCGATGAAGCCTGGGATTTGATGGTACGGCGGGGCATGGAACGCCGCCGCCGCGACCGGGCCGAACGTCCACCCCGGCGACGTAAATGACCGACGACCGACGACCGACGACCGACGACCGAAATCAGCCGAACGTCATACCTCATACTTCATACTTCATCATTTCCTTCACGGCGCGAGCCGCTCGATGCGCCACGTCCCGTCTGAGTTCAACACGTAACACAAGCGATCATGCAGGCGGTTGGGGCGGCCCTGCCAGAACTCAAAGCGCAGCGGCGAAACCCGGTAGCCACCCCAATGCGGCGGGCGCGAGATATTCTCGTCTCCGTAGCGGGCGGTCAGTTGCTCAAGGTTCTGCTCCAGCACCTCACGGCTGGCGATAACCTGGCTCTGCGGCGAGGCCCATGCGCCCAACCTGCTGCCCGCCGGGCGGCTCTGGAAATAGGCGTCGGACTCAGCCGCTTCAACCTGGCCCACGCGGCCCTCGATCCGTACCTGTCGCTCCAGGTGTGGCCAGTAGAAGAGTAGCGCCGCCCAAGGGTTCTGCTGCAATTCCATCCCTTTACGACTCTCATAATTGGTGTACAATACGAACCCATGCTCATCGTAGCCCTTCAGCAGCACCGTGCGGGCTGAGGGCCGTCCATCCGCCGTGGCCGTTGCCAGGGTCATCGCGTTTGGTTCGGCCATGCCGCCACGGGCCTGCTCAAACCAGGCGTGAAATTGCATGAACGGACTCGGATGCAAGTCAAACTCGTATAGTCCGTGCAACGTATATTCTTTACGAAACTCGTTCATCGTGGTGCGAAACTCCCTTTTGTGGATAGAACCGAGAACCGAGAACCAGGAACCGAGAACCCAGAACCGAGAACCCAGAACCATTTGCGTTTGTAGTATATCAGCATACAAGGATTGCAGATTGCAGATTGCAAAATATACGCAGTTGGCAGTTGGCAGTACGCAGTATGTCCTCTGTGTCAAATACCTAAAACCATGCAACTAGATCATATTCGTACCGTTTTGTTCGACATGGACGGCGTGCTCTACCGGGGAAAGACGGTGCTGCCAGGGGTTCACGACCTGCTGGCCTTTTTGCAGCAGCGCGACATTCGTTACGCCTGTATCACCAACAATGCCTCGATGACGCCGGAGCAGTATGAGGAAAAGCTGGCCGCCATGGGCATTGCCATGCCCGCCCGGCTGGTGCTGACTTCGGCCCTGGTGACGAACCACTACCTGCGCCAGCACTACCCCCGTGGCACCACGGTGTATGTGATTGGCATGCGGGGACTGCGCGAACTGCTCTTCAGCGACGGCTATTTTGTGGAACAGACTCACGGGCCGCAGCTGGTGGTGCAAGGGGCCGATTTTGAAGTCACCTACGAGAAGCTGCGGCTGGCCTGCCTGGCCATTCGGGGCGGGGCACGCTACATTGCCACCAACCCCGACCGCACCTTTCCCTCCGAAGAAGGACTGATCCCCGGTGCCGGGGCCATCGGCGCGGCACTCACGGCGGCGACCGAGGTGGAACCCTTTGTCATCGGCAAGCCCCAACCGACGATGTTTCTGGCCGCGCTAGAGATGCTCGGCGGTACCGCCGAAACCGCCCTCACCATCGGCGACCGGCTCGACACCGACATTGCTGGATCGCTGGCGGCGAACGTGCCCAGCGCCCTGGTGCTGACCGGCGTCGCCACCCGCGACGAACTGGCCACCAGCCCCTACCAGCCCACCGTTGTATTTACCGATTTGCCGGAGTTACTGGAAGCGTGGCAGCAGACGGGAGCCGACCAAGAAACGCAGAGACGCAGAGATACAGAGGCGCAAAGTAATTAAGTACGCAGTACGTAGTTCGCAGTACGCAGTCGAGATGAGGCATCACGCATCACGCATCACGCATCACGTTTTACACATCACGTTTCACGCATCACGTTTCACGCATCACGTTTCACGCATCACGTTTCACGCATCACGTTTCACGTTTCACGCATTACAAGGCGGTTCTCGATTCTTCACCTATGTTCCTCGTCGCCTACGATCAGCAGCGGGCCAGTGCGATGCTCCAGGAATGGAGCGCGACGCGGCTGCTTCAGGAACTGGAAGCAGGCCATTTTGGTGTACTCCTGAGCGACGACGAGCGCTGTGAATTGCACGACCTGCTCCAGGCCTGGGTGCAACGCGCCCTGGGGCCAATGCCGCTCCGCGACGCCATTCTGGTTGATCCCCAGCGGGGCTGGCGCGTCTACGACCTGATCTGTATCGCCCTGGCCGACGGGCCGCGCGAGCTGCCGCCTGAGTCGGGCGCGGCCTTGACCGCCCTCAACACCATTCCACTCACGCCGGAGCAGTTGCGGCAACGGCTGAACAGCCACGGCGGTACCGACGGCATCAGTGCCATGCTCGCACGGGCCGAGACGGAAAACCTGGTGTTTACCTACAGCTCGGTGCTGCCGCTGCGTTTCCCCCAGCCCGACCTGGATACCCTTATGCCGCCCCTGCCGCCCGCCGCCCGCACCACCGAACGCTTTGAACATCCCAGCGGGCGGCGGCGAATTTTCGCCATGGCGCTGGCTTTGCTGGGCGTGCTGCTGCTGGCCATACCCATGCTGTTTGGCGAAATCCCCGCTCAGCCCGCAGGCCTGCCGCTGGCACTGATCACGCTGGCGCTGCTCGTGGGCGTGCGAGCCAGATGGCCCGGCTACCTTGGCTCCGTGTGCATCTGGCTGGTGGCGAATTTGCCCGGCTTTAGCCACAACCGCATGGTGGCGCTCTGGCCCGATGTGCCGCTGCTGGTGCTGGGCGTCTGCCTGCTCGCCCTCGACTCACGCATTCGCCTCATGTGGCGCTGGATACGAGCGAGAAGCGATGAACGCTGAGCGATGAACGCTGTTCGGGCTGCGCACTGCGAACTGCGCACTGCGAACTGCCTACTGCGTGCTGCGTCCCCTTCTTCGCGTTCCCCTTCGACAAGCTCAGGGCAGGCTTCGCGCCCTTCGCGGATCACTGCTGCTCACTGCGGACTGAACTTCATACCTCATACCTCATACTTCATACTTCCCCCATTTGGGCTATAATTCCACTGGCGACTCAGACAATCCAAAATCCAAAATCCAAAATCCAAAATCGAGAAGGGAGTTGGCGATGATTCCAGAATATCAGAACGAACCGTTTGGCGATTTTAGTGCTTCAAACCGCCGTGCCGCCATGCAGCGTGCCCTACGCGAAGTTTCCAACCAGTTTGGTGTCACCTATCCGCTCGTCATCAACGGTGAGCGATTCAACACAGAAGAGACGCTGGCCTCGCTCAACCCCGCCGACCCGCGCACGGTGGTGGGTTACGCTAGCAAGGCCAGCCAGGAGCAGGCCCATGCCGCAATCGAAGCGGCAGATGCAGCCTTTGCCACATGGAAGCTGGTGCCGGTGGAGGTGCGGGCACTGGTGCTGCTGCGGGCGGCTGCCATCATGCGCCGCCGCAAAGAGGAACTGGCGGCCTGGCTGGTCTACGAGGTAAGCAAGAGTTGGGTGGAGGCCGACGCCGATGTGGCCGAGGCAATTGATTTCTGCGAGTTCTACGCCCGGCAGGCCCTGCGGCTGCAAGGCACGGCCCAGCCCTTGGCGGCGGCCTCGCCCGGCGAATACCTGCAACTGCGCTACATTCCCCACGGGCCAGGCCTGGCCATTCCGCCCTGGAACTTTGCCCTCGCTATCACCACCAACCTGGTGGTTGCGCCAGTGGTGGCGGGCAACACGGTGGTGCTGAAGCCCTCGCCCCGTGCGCCCGTTATCGCTGCCAAACTGGTGGAAATTCTGGAAGCGGCGGGCCTGCCGCCCGGCGTGGTCAACTTTGTGACCGGTGACGACGCTGTGCTGGGCGATTTCCTGGTGGATCATCCGAAGGTGCGCTTTATCGGCTTCACCGGCTCGAAGGGCGTGGGGCTGCGCATTCTGGGGCGGGCAGCGGTGCGGCAGCCCGGCCAGAACTGGATCAAGCGGGCCATTCTGGAGATGGGCGGCAAAGACGCGATTATTGTGGACGAAACCGCCAATCTGGAGGCGGCAGCGGACGGGATTGTAGCGGCGGCCTTTGGCTTCCAGGGGCAGAAATGCAGCGCCTGTTCGCGGGCGATCATTGTCGAGAGTGTCTACGAGCCGCTGCTGCGCATGGTGGCCGAGCGTACCCGGCAGCTTAAGGTGGGCAACCCGGCAGAGCCAGAAAACTCCGTGGGCGCGGTGATTGACAAACGGGCCTTCACCAGCATCAGCGAGTATATCGCCATTGGCCAGGAAGAAGGGCGGCTGATTGCGGGCGGCGAGGTGATTGACCACAGCCTGCTGGCCGACGGCGGCTACTTCATCAACCCGACGGTGTTTGCCGACATTGCCCCCAACGCCCGCATTGCCCAGGAAGAGATTTTTGGGCCGGTGCTGGCCTGCATCAAGGCGGCTGATTTTGACGAGGCCCTGGACATCGCCAACGGCACCGAGTATGGACTCACCGGGGCGCTGTTCTCCACCCGCATGGATCGGATCGAGCGTGCCCGCGAGGAGTTCCATGTGGGCAACCTCTACATCAACCGCAAATGCACCGGGGCGCTGGTGGGGGTGCATCCCTTCGGCGGCTTCAACATGAGCGGCACCGACAGCAAAGCCGGTGGCAACGACTACCTGCTGCTCTTCACCCAGGCCAAGTCCATTGCGGAGAAGTTGTAGGGTCGGTGTGAAGCGTGCGGCGTGAAACGTGAAGCGTGAAACGTGAAACGTGCGGCGTGAAACGTGTGGTGTGAAACGTGTGGTGTGAAACGTGAAACGTGCGGCGTGAAACGTGTGGTGTGAAACGTGAAACGTGAAACGTGCTGCGTAAAGCGTGCGGCGTGCGGCGTGAAACGTGCGGTGACTTTCCTGCGGTTGGGATGACTCTGAGTTTTCATTGTCACCCCGACCGCAGGGAGGGGTCTTCAACGGGAATCATTGCAGATTCCTCCCTACGGTCGGAATGACATTGACGGCATTGATTATGAGTAGGAATAAACGCCTTGCTGAAATTTATCAAGCTCATAGTTTAATCCTGATGTGGCAGAAGCTTTCCCAAATGATGCAGTGGTGAATGCTGCACTTAAGGTGCTGATGGTTGCTGGTAGGAAGGCGTTAGAGCAAGCTGCGTAGGGTTGTCGAACAAAAATTTGATTGCACGCGGGACAAAAAGACCGGCGCACCATTGTGCTGGTATTTGTGATTCTAAGTAATTTGGATTGATATGCTATACTTGAAGCGATAGCGGTGTGCAGTATTCATCGGCTCAAGTCCAACTATGGAACCTGATGAGATTAAACATCAACTTGAGGTCGCCGATCTCTCAAAAAAGCGGCTTCGAATTCTTGAACGTCAGGCGGCATTGCTTGGCATAAACGCAGATCCTGCAATTGTAATTGAAATAGAGATGATAAAAAATGAGCTTGCTAAAGTTCATAAAGTTGCCGCAGATAATGGTATCAACGCCGATGTTGTTCTGCTTGAGCGAATGCTTTCAATAAAGTATCCCATTGTAGAGTGTCAACGAAAAGTTTTAGTAATTGATGATCAGGCAGAAATCACGAAATTGACACAATTATATCTCACAGGAAGATCATACAATGTTATAACTGCTAATGAAGGAATTAGAGGGCTTCGTTTAGCAACAAATGAAAAGCCAGATGTGACGCTCCTTGATATTTACATGCCAGGATTTAGTGGTTATGATGTAATCCAAGGCATACGAAATCGGCGGATACCCACACGGGTGATTATGTTGACTGCTGACAATCAAACTGACACCGTTGTGCATTACATGAAATTAGGTGCTTCAGATTATATTACAAAACCTTTCGATGAAAGAAGGTTAATTACAACTATCGAAAGATCTATTGAAACCGACGTTACTATCGATCTCGCAATGGGCGAAGCTAATGAAAAAATAAGCGAACTTATTGCTCAAATCAAGAAAATTAAGAATATAGCGTTAGAGTTAGTCGAAGAATTAGAGTGCGCTAACTCAGGTTCTAGACAAAAGAGTCGCAGCAGTGTTTTTAGACTTTATAAAAGGCTCA
>JALONX010000905.1 GCA_025454695.1 Chloroflexaceae bacterium | reverse complement strand
AAATTCGGTATAGCCCGCGAAGGCGGGCTTCGCAGCTCCCAGCCGCGCCCTTTAGGGCTACGGCCAGCGCATATACCCGTTTTATTTCTTAAAGCTCATGAGCGTGTTTAAGGTTTCTAGACGCCGAATTCATTCCGTGGCGAGGGCGGCACCGCGTGTCCAGATTAAAAAGTAAAACTCCATCATTCGGTGGCTGAGGGAATGAGAAAAGCAAAAAGACTTTGTTGTCAGTGTAATGAACCTCAACGATGAACAATGAAAGCCAATTACTCGTAACTCGTAACTCGTTATTCCGATCACCGTCTCACTCTGCCAACCCGAGCGTTTTGGCCATGCTGATGCGCTGGAGTTTGCCCGTGGCCCCCCGTGGCAGCTCCGGCAAGATGTGAACCCGGCGCGGCACCTTAAACTCGGCCAGGGAGGCAGCGCAATGGGCACACAACTCGCTTTCGCTGGCATCGGCCTTCAGCACCACGGCGGCATGCACCTCTTCGCCCAGGCTTTTGTGGGGCACGGCAAAGGCTAGTGCCTCGGCCACGGCGGGGTGGCGCAGCAGTACGTCGTCAATCTCCAGCGGCGAGATTTTTTCACCGCCCCGGTTGATCAACTCCTTGATGCGCCCGGTTAGCGTCAGGTAGCCGTCATCGTCGAGACGGCCCTGGTCGCCGGTGCGAAACCAGCCCTGGACAAAAGCTGTGGCGTTGGCGTCGGGGTTGTTTTCGTAGCCGTCCACCACGTTTGGTCCCCGCACCACCACCTCACCGATGTCGCCCTGGGGCAGCAGGTTGCCCGCCTCGTCCATAATGCCAACTTCAACCCCAAAGCCGATGCCGACGCTGCCACTTTTGCGCATGGCAGGGGGCAACGGATTAGAAGCCATCTGGTGGGTTGCCTCGGTCATGCCGTAGGATTCTAGCACCGGTGCGCCGAAGGTCGTTTCCAGTCGCTCCATCACCACCGGCGGCAGGGGCGCACTGCTGGAACGGATAAAGCGGAAGGGATTGGCCTGAATAATAGCGGCGTTGCGCTCGGCCCGGCTCAGCAACAGCTGGTGCATGGTGGGCACGGCAGAATACCATGTGGGCTTGAAGGTTTCCACCCAACTCCAGAAGCGCAGCCCATCGAAGCCTGGCGGGCAAACCACGGTGCCGCCTGCACTTAGCGGCGTGAGCAGTGAGGCCACAATCCCGTGGATGTGGAACAGCGGCATCACACACAGGCCCACATCGGACTCGTTCAGGTTGTAGGTGCGGCGAATGTTGGCAGCGGATGCGATTAAATTACGCTGGCGGATGGGCACGCGCTTGGGGCGGCTGGTGGTGCCGCTGGTGTGCAGAATCATTGCCACGTCGTCGGCCCCGGCTAGCTCCAGCGGGCGCGGCGGGCGGGCATTGGCGCTCGCGTGAAAGGCCAGCGTGCCGTCGGCCTGGGGTTCGGCAGCAATAATGGTCATGCCAGGGGTGGCGGCGGCGTGGGCTGCCTCCAGCGTGCCGGGCAGGGTGATGAGGGCTTTGGCCTGGGTATCTTCGTAGTAAAAGGCAAATTCTTCCGTTTTGTACTTCGGGTTGAGGGGCGCGGCGGTGCCAGCCAGAGCGGCGGCGAAAAAAGCCAGCGCCATGTCCGGGCCGTTGCCCATGGCAATGGCAATGCGGTCGCCCCGGCCCAGCCCGAAGCTGGCCAGCGACTCAGCCAGCGCCAGCACGTTGGCTCGCAGCTGGCCGTAGCTCAGAGCTGGACGGTCGGGGGCAAGAATGGCCGGGTGGTCATCGGCCCCGGCAAGCAGATCGAGCATGTTGTTCATGTGGTTATGAAGAGATTTAGAGATTAGCGATTGACCGCTGCGTACTGCGTGCTGCGTACTGCGTACAACAGAGTACACTGCATAAACAATGATTTTCAGCCTTCAGCCTTCAACCTTCAGCCTTCAGCCCTCAATCTTCAGCCTTCATACTTTCCGCGCTGCCCACGAGCAGCCAAAGGCCACGGCCAGCAGCGCCCAGCCCCACAGCGCCTGCCCCTGAAACATTAGAAACAGGGAAGCAAAAATCAGCACCAGGCCAATAATACTGAGAATAACGCGAGTATTAAACATGGCAAATAGATAAGAACTGAGAACCGTACTCGTGCTGCGTACTGCGTATTGCGTGTTTCGCAGCGCCAATCATCTTGTCACCGGGTCATCTTGTCATCACCGCAGCCCAGCAAAAATATCATCTTCCATTTCGCCCTCGCCCACGGCGGTTGGCACCCGTGAGTCTACCAGAATGAAGTATTCGACGCCGAAGAGGTCGGTGGCGATGTCATCGGGCATGGCCAGAAACGGGCTGTCTTTACGGATCTGGGTCACATGGCAATCAATTGCGGCCCGCTTCTCGCACACAAACAAGACTCGCTTCCCATTGGCGACGAAGCAACGTTTGAAGCATCGACCAAGAAATAGCTTTCAGGATGAACCCACCACGATCCGTCAGCTAATTTTAATTTTAAGTTTGACACGTAATATTTCATCGTTGTAAATGTCAACGTATCGTTTGTCATTGGGTGAATCAATGGATTATTCAACGAGAAATTAGCTCCACTCAT
>JALONX010000904.1 GCA_025454695.1 Chloroflexaceae bacterium | reverse complement strand
CGTAGCCAAGTGGTAAGGCAGAGGTCTGCAAAACCTCCATTCACCGGTTCGAATCCGGTCGTCGCCTCCATTCATGTAACGCTCTGCCCCGCAGGCAGGGCGTTTCGTTTGTCAGCCTTTCGGCACACAGCTTGCAGCAGGGAACACAGCTTATTTGCCACAGAGAGCACAGAGAGCACAGAGATTGGAGATTGGGAGAACCGAACCGTGAACCGGGCCTGCCCTGAGGCTCCCCTGAGCGTGTCGAAGGGCTTGTCGAAGGGAACCGAGAACCGGGCCTGCCCTGAGACTCCCCTGAGCCAGTTGAAGGGCTTGTCGAAGGGAACCGAGAACCGATTGCAGATTTACGCAGTACCCTTCGCCTTCGCGGTTCGTGAGCTTGTCGAACGGCAGGGCAGGCGCAGTACGCATGACGTTTCACGTTGTACCTTTCGCACTTCGTGTGAGTTCTTCTCTCCGTGTCCTCTGTGCCCTCTGTGGCAAAAACTGCTGTACGGAGTAAAAGCATGCGCATTTTGATCACCGGCGGGGCCGGATTTATTGGTTGCAACCTGGCGAAGCGGCTGCTTGAGCGCGGCGACGAGGTCACGATTTACGATAACCTGTCGCGCCCGCGCACGCCCCACAATCTGGAATGGCTGCGCGAGATTGCCGCCAACAGCCCCGGTAGCCTGCGCGAAACCATTGCCGACATTCGTGATGCTGATGCGATGAGCGCGGCGGCTCGTTCCGCCGATGCGATTTTTCACCTCGCCAGCCAGGTCGCCGTCACCACCTCGGTCAAAAATCCCCGCGAGGATTTTGAGATCAACGCCCTTGGCACCTTCAATGTACTGGAAGCGGCCCGCCTGGCCCCAACCCCGCCGATGGTGATCTACGCTTCGACCAACAAAGTTTATGGCGGCATGGAAGAGATTGCGATTGTGGAGGAGCCGACCCGCTACCACTACCGCGACCTGCCCGCTGGCGTGCCCGAAACCCAGCCGCTTGATTTCCATTCGCCCTACGGGTGTTCTAAAGGCGCGGGCGACCAGTATGTGCGCGATTACCACCGCATCTACGGGCTGCGCACGGTGGTGTTTCGCCAGTCGGCCATCTACGGCCCGCGCCAGTTTGGCGTGGAAGACCAGGGCTGGGCGGCCCATTTTGTCATCGCCGCCCAGACAGGCAAGCCCATCAGCATTTATGGCGATGGCAAGCAGGTGCGCGACATGCTCTATGTGGACGACCTGATTGATGCCTACCTGCTGTCGTTGGAACAGATGGACAAGGTAGCTGGGCAGATTTACAACATCGGCGGCAGTGCCCGCAACACGCTTTCGATCTGGCGCGAGTTTCAGCCCATGCTGAGCCGCTTTGCCGGGCAGCCGGTGGAGGCGGCCCACTATGGCGACTGGCGGCCTGGCGACCAGCCCGTGTGCATTCTCGACACGGGCAAAGCCGAACGAGAGCTTGGCTGGACACCCAGGGTGGGCCTGGACGACGGCATGCAGCGGCTGTGGGACTGGGTGAAAGCGAACAAAACGTTGTTTGAATGAAGAGGTGAGGATTGAGAATTGAGAAACATTGTTGTTCTACATTCTCAATTCTCAGCTCTCAATTCTCAATTTCATGCGCATTCTCTGCGAACTGACCTACTACCGGCCCTACACCAGCGGACTCACGATTTATGTGCAGCGGCTGGCAACCGAACTGGCTCGCCGTGGCCATAGTGTCACCGTTCTGACCAGCCAGTATGACCCGAGCCTGCCCACCAGCGAAGTGATGGATGGCGTGCGGGTGGTGCGGGTGCCGGTGGTGGCCCGCGTGAGCAAGGGCGTGATTATGCCTGCCCTGGGCTGGGTAGCCACAGCCCTGGCCCTGCGCCACGATGCGATGAGCCTGCACCTGCCCCAGTTCGATGCACCGGGGCTTTCGTTGCGGGGGCGCATGCTGCGGCAGCCCGTGGTGCTGACCTACCACTGCGATGTGCAGCTGCCGCCGGGGCTGCTGAACCGGGTGGCCAACCGGGTGGTGAACGCCAGCAACCACATGGCAGGGCAACTGGCCACGGCGATTGTGGCCTACACCCAGGATTTCGCCGACCATTCACCTTTTCTCACCCGCTTTCGCCACAAGGTGCGGGTTATCCCACCGCCGGTTGAGGTGGAAGATGTGCCTGGCGACGAGGTGCATGCCTTCCACCGCCGCTGGAATATCCAGGGGCCGGTGATTGGTATGGCCGCCCGCCTGGCCGCCGAAAAAGGCGTGGAGGTGTTGCTGGAAGCCCTGCCCCATGTGCTGCGTCAGTTTCCTACGGCGCGGGTGCTCTACGCCGGGCAGACGGAGCAGGTGCTGGGCGAGGAGGCTTACGCCCGCCGACTCGGGCCGCTGTTCCAGCGCTATCGCGACCACTGGACGTTTGTGGGCAACCTGAACGCCCACGACATGGCGACCTTTTTCCCCAACCTGGACGTGCTGGTGGTGCCAAGCCTGAACTCCACCGAGTCGTTTGGGCTGGTGCAGGTGGAGGCGATGCTGTGTGGCACACCGAGCATTGCCAGCGCCCTGCCGGGGGTGCGCCAGCCGGTGCTGCAAACGGGC
>JALONX010000156.1 GCA_025454695.1 Chloroflexaceae bacterium | reverse complement strand
CGGCGAATGCGGCGAAGGCGACTGGGGATAGTTCGCAGCCAGCAGTTGGCAGTTCGCAGGCCGCACCAGTTGCACCGCTTGCGCCAGCGGATGACAAGGTAGCGAAATTGGCGGCGATACGGGCGGCAAATGCGGCGAAGAACAGTGGGCAAACGTCTGCTACCCCTGCGCCTACCGCAGCTGTTGCGCCTGTCAACGGTGGCGAGGCTAACGGCAGCGAGACCAACGGCAGCGGAACCAACGGCAGTGAGACCAACGGCAGCGAGACCAACGGCAGCGAAACGCCAGCGGTGGTGAGCGCTGCGCCCCCTGCCGATGACAAGGCGGCGCGGCTGGCGGCGATTCGGGCGGCGAACGCGGCGAAAAAAGCAAACGGCGGCGACGACTCGGCATAGGAAGTTTTACCACTAAGTGCGCGCCAGAAAATCTCTCGCAAAGGCGCAAAGCTCACAAAGTTCAGCAGATGCATGTACTTTTGAAAACCCTTTGCGACGTTGCGGCTTTGCGAGAGCTACAGTTTGCGGCTTTGCCCGAGCTAAAACATTGTGTTGCTCTGTGCGCTCCGCGTCCCCTTCGACCCTTCGGCTACGCTCAGGGCAGGCAAGCTCAGGGCAGGCTCGGCGGTGAAATATAACAGGTCTTGATCCATGTACGATATAGTTGAAATCGTCCTCAATGGCTGGTTGGGACTGAATGCCCCCGAATGGCTGCTCATCCTGCTGCGCCATGTGCTGGTGGCCGGGGTGCTGTTTGGCGTGGTGACGCTGCAATTCTTCTTTCTCACCATCTACGAGCGGCGGGCGATTGCCCGCATGCAAGACCGGGTGGGGCCGAACCGGGCCGGGCCAGAGGGCGTCTTCCAGACGGTGGCCGATGGCATCAAGATGTTCACCAAGGAGGACATTATCCCGGACGCCGCCGACCGCTGGGTTCACCTGCTGGCACCCTGTGTGGTGGTAGTGCCCACCATGCTCATGTTCGCGGTTATCCCCTGGGGGCCGGGCATGGTGCCGGTTGACATGGATGTCGGTCTGCTTTTCTTCTTTGCCGTTTCGTCCATTGCGGCGGTGGGCCTGATGATGGCAGGCTGGGCCAGCAACAACAAGTTTTCGCTGCTGGGGGCCATGCGGGCGGTGGCCCAGATGGTTTCCTACGAAATTCCGGCGGTGCTGAGTTTACTGGCGATTGTGATGGTGGTCAGCACGGCCACGGGCAGTGGCCTTTCCATTGTTAGTATCATCAACCACCAGGCGGGCCTGATTATCAGCAGCCAGGAAGTGTCCAGCGTGCCCGACCTGGGGCTAGGCTGGTTTGTCTTCACGCCGGTCGGTTTTCTGGCCTTTATCTGCTTCTTTATCGCCAGCCTGGCCGAGGCCGAGCGCCCGCCTTTCGACATTCCCGAAGCCGAGTCGGAACTGGTGGCGGGCTACATGACGGAATACAGCGGCATGAAGTTCGGCCTGTTCTACCTGGCCCAGTTCACCCTCAGCTTCCTGCTCTGCGCGATGACCTCCATCGTCTTCTTTGGCGGCTGGCAGGGGCCGGGCGTTTCCTGGCTCTACAACCAGGGCGTCACGCCGCTGAATCCGGACGGCAACGCATGGATGAATGTGGCGGCTGGCGTGTTGGGAGCCTTCTACTTCTTGCTCAAAACCTACATCTTCTTCTTTGTGATGGTCTGGCTGCGGGGGGCCTTTCCGCGTCTGCGGGTTGACCAACTGATGAGCTTCGGCTGGAAGTTTCTCATTCCGCTGACGCTGGTGAATGTGCTGAGTGCGGCGATCTGGGTAATGTTGACCCGCTGGGGTGCGGCCCAGGGCGCGGGTTTTGTGGAGGCCCTTGGCCCCGCCAACGACAGCTTTGCCCGCTGGGGCCTGGCCTTTGTGCTAACGCTGGCGATCAACGCTGGAGCCTACTACCTGCTGGTGCGGGCCAACGCCGCCCCCGGCATGGATGAGTATGTGCGAGTTGATGATGAGCTGGAAGCGGTGAAAGCGTGATACGTACTACGTATTGCGTGCTGCGCACTGCGTAATTGGTCAGCTAAGCCCTGTTCTGTAATGTTACGTAATACGAAGTACGCAGTAGAACATTATGACCATTGTTATTCAAATAATCTTTGCCCTGATTGCCATGCTCATTCTGGGTTCGGCGCTGATGATGGTGCTGGCGAAGAATGTGATTCACTCGGCCCTGTGGCTGATTGCGTCGTTTTTCGGGGTTGGGGCGCTCTATCTGCTGCTGCAGGCCGAATTTCTGGCGGTGGTGCAGGTGCTGGTCTACGTCGGCGCGATCTCCATCCTGATCCTGTTTGCGATTATGCTCACCCGTGCTGCCGACTTAGCCGGTGAAACGGGGCGGCAGTGGAACAACCGCTGGTGGCTTTCGCTGGCAGTGGCGGGGCTGCTCTTCGGCGCACTGATCGTGCCCACGGTGATCGGCGAGACATGGAACGTGGCTCCCACCGAGGTTGCCGGGGCGGCGGCAGGCCAGGCAACTGGCATCGCCGGGGCGGCGGAGTTGGGGCGGGGCTTTGTGTATGAATATCTGCTGCAATTCCAGGTTATCGGCGTGCTGCTACTGGTGGCGCTCATCGGTGCCATCGTCATTGCCTATGACGAAACGGCCCGCCGCCGCCGTGTGCTGACTCTGGCCGAGGAACTGGAGCTGAAGAAGCGCCAGGAAGCCAGGGAAGCGAAGGAAGCGAAACAATCGCGCAAGGGCAAGGGTGAGAAGCCGCTGCCTGCGCCGGTGCCGACAGACACATTGAGCAAAGGAAATGAAGGAAATGAAGGAAATGAAGGACTTGTGGTGAGATGAACATGAAATTTCCTTTATTTCCTTCATTTCCCTTGTTGTTTATTGAGGTTTGCAATGACTGATGCGGTGCCGCTTTCGTGGGTGTTAGGGCTATCGGGGGCGCTGTTTTGCATTGGCCTGTTTGCGGCCCTGGCCCGCCGCAATCTGGTGGGCGTGCTGATGGGCGTGGAACTGATGCTCAACGCCGCTATCATCAACATGGTGGCCTTCTGGCGCTACCTTGAGCCGCGCTTCATCACCGGGCAGAATTTTGCGATCTTCATTATTGCCGTTGCCGCCGCCGAAGCCGCCGTGGGATTGGCGATGATTATCGCCATCTACCGCAACTGGCAAACGGTTAAGGCTGACGAAGTGGACTCGCTGAAGGGTTAATGCTTGCCACAGAGCGCACAGAGGACACAGAGTAGGTGGCTTTCACTAAACACCTCCGTGTTCTCTGTGTTCTCTGTGGCAAATGCCTAAGTTTTTCTGGAGTTGGTGATGGGTTTCTTCCTCCAATATGCCTGGCTCATTCCGGTTTTTCCGCTGCTGGGCTTTCTGCTGCTTACGTTCACGTCGCTACGCCGCAACAATACCGCCAGCGGCTGGCTTGCGATTGGCCTGATGGCCCTGGCGATGGTGTGGGCGGTGGGCGTGCTGGGCGCGGTGAACCAGGGGCTGGTGGGCGGTGCCAGTGGCGTGGTGCCGGTGGAAACGATCAGCGCGAGTGGGCCAGAGGGCGAAGCGCCGCCCAACTTCCTCTTGCGGATTGACTGGGCACCCACTGGCAGCACCAGCTTTGAAATGGGCCTGCTGGTTGACCCGCTAGTGGCGGTGATGCTGGCGATGGTGACGATTGCTTCGTTCTGCATCCACCTCTTCTCGCTGGGCTACATGGCGACGAACCCTCGCCAGAGCCGCTTCTTCTCGTTTATCTCGCTCTTCACGGCGGCCATGCTGCTGATGACCATGGCCGATAACCTGCTGCTCTTTTTTATGGCCTGGGAGGTGATGGGCCTCTGCTCCTACTTGCTGATCGGCTTTCTTTACACCAGACCGCAGGCCTACCGCGCCGCCGTGAAGGCTTTTATCACCACCCGCATTGGCGACGTGCTGATGTTGATTGGTATCGTCTACCTTTATACTCAGGCCGGAACCTTAAGTTTGGGCGTGTTTGCGAATAATATTTTTAGCCCGGAATTTCTGGAGCGCATTGGCAGCGAAACCAACGCCCTTGGCATGAGCCACGCCACCGCGATTGCGCTGTTGCTGTTCTGTGGCACCATCGGCAAATCGGCCCAGTTCCCGCTGCATGTCTGGCTGCCAGATGCGATGGAAGGCCCTACGCCCGTGTCGGCCCTGATCCATGCGGCGACGATGGTGGCGGCGGGCGTGTT
Source organism: Chloroflexaceae bacterium (assembly GCA_025454695.1). GTDB lineage: Bacteria > Chloroflexota > Chloroflexia > Chloroflexales > Chloroflexaceae > JALONX01. Next base: position 5,679 of record JALONX010000156.1, on the reverse strand, counting down.
TCTGGTGGGGCGTACCTTCCCCATTTTTGAGGCCGACGGCGGCGCGGCGCTGGGTTTCGTCGCTGCCATCGGGGCGTTTACTGCTATTTTCGCCGCGCTGATTGCGGTGGCCCAGTACGACATCAAGCGCATTCTGGCCTATTCCACCCTCTCGCAGCTTGGCTTTATGGTGGCGGCGTTGGGCATCGGCGGCTTTGTGGCGGGCATGTTCCACCTGATCACCCATGCTTTCTTTAAGGCCCTGCTTTTCCTCGGTTCCGGCTCGGTCATCCACGGCATGGAGGGCACGCCCAAAATTGAGGCGCTGCACCACAAAGACGAATATGCTGCCCAGCAGACGGCCCAGGACATCCGCAATATGGGCGACCTGCGGCGCTCCATGCCCTGGACGTTCTGGACATACACGCTGGGCTACCTGGCCCTGGCCGGAATTGTGCCCTTCGCCGGGTTCTGGAGCAAGGACGAGATTCTGGCCGACGCCTTTAAGGGCAACCACTGGATTGTCTTTTCAGTGCTGGTGGTGGCGGCCTTTCTGACGGCGTTTTACATGACGCGGCAGTGGCGGCTGGTCTTCTTCGGCAGCTACCGGGGCGACAACCCGGTGGAGTTTAAGAATCCCGAACCAGCCCAACACGGCGACCACGGCCACCACACGGATGAAACGCATGCTGCCCACGGCTCGGGCAAGCCCCACGAAAGCGGGCCGACGATGATTGCGCCGCTGGTGGTGCTGGCGAGTTTCGCGGTGACGGCAGGCCTGTTTAACTTCCCCTTCGGCGGCGAGTCGGCCCACTGGATGGGCCATCTGCTTGGCGAGGAGGCGAAGCCCTTTAGCTGGCTGGTAGCGGGCATCTCGCTGCTGGTGGCGGGCGCGGGCATTGCGGCGGGCTGGTTCTTCTACGGCAATGCCTTTCGCAAGGCCCAGGATCGTGATCCGCTGGAGGCTGCTGCGCCCGGCGCGTTTGGCTTGCTGCACAACTAATTCTACTTTGATGAACTCTACGCCCTGACGGTGGGGGTGCTGTCGTCGGCCCTGGCGGTGGCCTGGGGCTGGCTCGACCGCAACGTACTTGACCGCGTGGTGGACGGCACGGGCCATGTCACCAGCTTTCTGGGGCGGCTCAACTTCCTTGTGGATGACACGCTGCTGAACGACGGCCCAGACGCGGTGGCCCATGGCACGGTGGCCACTGGCGAAGGTGTGCGCCGCAGCGAAACCGGCAAAGCCCAGGACTACGTCAGCTACATCTTCATCGGCGTGGTGCTGGTGGGCCTGGTCTACATTTACTGGCTGCGTGGCTAGCGACGAGTGACGAGTGACGAGTGACGAGTTTGCAGTTTTCTTGTAGTTGCTAACTGCCAACTGCCAACTGCAAACGGTCACCAATTTTCGCCTGCTGGATTACTGGGTACGGCTCTATCGCAAGTATCGCCTGCCGATCACGCAGGTCGTGATTTTGCTGAGACCAACTGAGGCGGAACTGCCCGACAGCTTTCAGGTTGAAGGAACGACGCACCGCTACCGCGTCATTCGCATGTGGGAGCAGGATCCCGCGCCGCTGCTGGCAAATCCTGGTCTCCTGCCGCTGGCGGTGCTAGCCCGCAGCGACACACCGGAGCAACTATTAACGGAGGTTGCCGAGCAGATTCGCAAAGTACGACTCGTGCGGGTCAAGCGCGAGTTGATGGCTTCAGCCCAGGTGCTGGCGGGCTTGCGCTTCGACAAGGCATTTATTCGGCGAGTCTTCAGGGAGGGCGTGATGAAAGAGTCGGTTATTTATCAAGAAATTGCAGAAGAGGGCCGCAACGAAGGCTTGCAGCAGGGCTTGCAGCAGGGCTTGCAGCAGGGTGCCCGCCAATCTGTGTTAGATATTTTGGCTACGCGCTTTGATAACATTCCAGCTACAACAACCACCTTGCTTAACCAGATTGATGACATGGACGGGCTGCGTTCCCTGCTACGGCGGGCCGTCCTCTGCGACTCAGTCGCGGCATTTGAAGCCGATGTGCAGGCCGAAATTGAGCGCAACGCCTGATGTGCGTGAATGACGAGTTGCGAGTGACGAATGTCAGACCGGAGACCGAAGACAAGGTGACAAGGTGACAAGGTGACAAGATGACAAGGTGACAAGGTGATCGATTTCGCAGCCTTTAGCCTTCAGCCTTTAGCCTTTGAATACGCAGTATGGATTACGTATTACGTTTCACGTTTCACGCATTGTGATATGGTTCTCGGTTCTTCTCCGTTGGAGTAAACGATGACACTGCCCGGATACATGATTGCCGCGCCCGACGGCCTGCCCTGGCTAACGCTGCTGGTGCTGTCGCCGCTGCTGGGGGCGCTGCTGGTGGCTCTTGGTGCGGCCTTGCGCCTGGACGACCGCATGGTGAAGTGGGGCGTTGCAGCCTGGATGCTGGTGCCGCTGGCGTTGGCGCTGCGGGTCTGGGCGGGCTTCGACTCGGCGGCGGTGAGCGGTGGGCAGGGCGCGGTGCAGTTTGTGGAGCGGCTGCCCTGGGTGCAGGCGATTCAGGTCAACTACTTCCTCGGCGTGGATGGGATTAGCTTGCCGCTGGTGCTGCTCACGGTGGTGATGGCCCCCATTGCGGCGCTGGCCTCTTTCGGCATCAGCGAGCGGGTGAAGTTGCATTTTGCGCTACTGCTGCTGCTGCAAACGGCCATGCTGGGCTACTTTCTGGCACTCGACTTCTTCTTCTGGTTTATCTTCTGGGAAATTAGCCTGGTTCCGGCCTTTTTCCTGATTCAGCACTGGGGCCGCGAAAACAGCCGGGTCGCCGCCTTCAAATTTTTTGTCTACACTGTGGCTGGCTCGCTGGGTCTGCTGCTTGTCTTCCAGTTTATCTACCTGGCGACGCGCTTTGCGGGCGTGCCAACCTGGGATTTGATTAACCTGGGGCGGCTGGGCCAGGGGCTGGCACTTGAGGGTGCGCCAGCAGGGCTGAACCTCCAGCGCATGTTGTTCGATTATGCCGACCACCTGGGCATTGCCAATGTAGTGGGCCGCTTCGAGGGTTTGTATGCCTCGATTGCCTTCTGGGCCATTTTCGTCGCCTTTGCGATCAAGCTAGCGGTCTGGCCTTTCCACACCTGGTTGCCAGACGCCTACAGCGAAGCGCCCACGGCTGCCTCCATTCTGCTTTCGGCAGTGATGAGCAAAATGGGCGCTTATGGCATGCTGCGTATTATGCTGCCGCTGGTGCCCGAGGCGTCCCAATTCTTCGCCCCGGCCATGGGGGCGCTGGCCCTGATCGGGATTGTGGCGGGTGCGTTTGGGGCTTTTTCCCATGTGCGCGGCGACGTGAAGCGGCTGATTGCCTACACCTCGATCAACCACATGGGCTACGTGATGCTGGCGATTGCGGCAGCAGCAGCGGCGGGCACGGGGGCCGTGTCGGCAGACAGTCGGGCGATTGCGCTCAATGGGGCGCTGGTGCAGATGGTGGCCCACGGTCTTTCCACCGGGGCGCTGTTTTTGCTGGCCGGGGCGCTCTATGCCCGCACGCAGAGCTACAATCTGCGGGATTTCGGCGGGTTGCGGGCGGTCATGCCGGGCTTCGCCGGGGTGATGGGCGTAGCCATGTTTGCTAACCTGGGGCTGCCGGGGCTGGCGGGCTTTGTGGGCGAGTTCTTTATCTTCCGGGGCGCATGGGCTACGCTGCCGTTCTTCACGCTGCTGGCCACCATCGGTCTGGTTTTCACCGCTCTGGCCCTGCTGCTGATGTTCCAGCAGATTTTCCTTGGCCCGCTCAACGGCAAATGGAAGCGCGTCAACGATATTTCGCCCTTTGAGTTCTGGACTGCCGCGCCGCTGCTGCTGCTGCTGCTCGTCTTCGGCCTCTACCCGGCCCCGCTGATGAGCATCGCCAACACGGCGGCCACGCAGATGGTTGCCGTTTTTCGGTGATTGCAAATTGTAGATTGCAGATTGCAGATTGGCCGGACAGAAACGCAGAGGCGCAGAGACTCGAAGAGTATGAAGTATGATGTATGAAGTATGAATACCATTGACACACGATGAATTTCACGCACCACGTTTCACGTTTCACGCAAACTAGTTCTCGGTTCTCGGTTCTACGCATAAACCACCATGTACCTTTTTGACATTTCCCCTACTGTTCCCTGGCTGAGCCTGATCTGGCTGAGCATGGCCCTGCCCGCCGTGATCATCGCTTTCATCCCCAGTACCCAACGCGACCTGATGCGCTGGGTTGGCACCGGCTTTGCCTTTGTGTCGCTGGTGCTCTCGCTGCTGGTGTTTTTTGCCTACAACCCGGCGCGGGGCGGCTTCCAGTTTATGGAACAGTTGCCCTGGATGCCCCAACTCGGCATCAGCTACCTGCTCGGCGTGGATGGCATTAGCATCCCCATGCTGGTGCTGAACGGCATCGTCATCTTCACTGGTGCGCTGATGAGCTGGAACATTGAGGAGCGCACCAAGGAATACTGGGTGCTGCTGCTGTTGCTCACCACCGGCGTCTATGGCGTCTTTGTCTCGCTCGATCTGTTTCTTTTCTTCGTGTTTTATGAGTTGGCCGTGCTGCCGATGTACCTGCTGATCGGCATCTGGGGCAGCACCCGCCGCGAATATGGCGCGATGAAGCTGACGCTGTTTTTGATGGCGGGCAGCGCCGCCTGCATCATCGGCATGCTGGCGCTCTATTTCGGCAGCGGCTTGCGCACCTTCAACATGCTGGAGCTGTCGCGCACGCTGAGCCTGTCGCGGGAATTCCAGTTTGCCTTTTTTATGCCCATGTTTCTCGGCTTTGCGGTGCTGGCGGGCATGTTCCCCTTCCATACATGGTCGCCCACGGGCCATGTGGCTGCCCCCACCGCCGTTTCCATGCTGCACGCCGGGGTGCTGATGAAGCTCGGTGCCTATGGCTGCCTGCGGGCCGCCATGTGGCTAATGCCCCAGGGTGCCCAACAGTGGCTGCCCATCATCGCTGTGCTGACGCTGCTGAACGTGGTGTATGGGGCCAGCATTGCGCTGGTGCAGCGTGATGCCAAGTTTATGATTGGCTACTCGTCGGTGAGCCACATGGGCCTGGTGATGATGGCCCTGGCCGCAGGCACGCAAATCGCCCTGATGGGTGCGGTGCTGCAAATGTTTGCCCACGGGGTGATGACGGCGCTCTTCTTCGCCGTGGTGGGCCGCATGATTTACGAGCGGACTCACACGCGGCAGTTGCCCGAACTGGGCGGCCTGGGCCGGGTGATGCCCTTTGCGGCGGGGATGTTTGTGTTAGGCGGGCTGTCTTCCATGGGCATGCCAGGCTTTGCCGGCTTCTGGGCTGAACTTAACATCTTTATGGGCGTGTGGGAACGCTACCCGCTGATTGCGATCCTGGCCGTGATCTCGATTCCGATCACCGGGGCCTACATTCTGCGGGCGATTTACCAGATGTTTTTTGGCGAGGTGAAGAACCCTGAGTTCCTCAAATTGCCCAAACTCACATGGCAGGAATACACCGGCGCGGCAGTGCTGGCCGTGGTGCTGATCGGCGTTGGTCTCTACCCGGCCATCCTCAGCGAGATGATTAACCAGGGCGTGGCCCCGATTGCCCAACAACTCAACAGCGCCGTGCTGGCCCTTGGGAGGTAGGTCGTACTGCGTAATCTGCAATGCATGCTCATTGTTGAATTAAGGTTGGCAGATTGCG
>JALONX010000155.1 GCA_025454695.1 Chloroflexaceae bacterium | reverse complement strand
GTGCTTGGCGCGAACTGCCATGTGCAAAACAGCCTGCTTGATGAACGGTGCCAGCTTGGCGACGGCGTGCGCTTGCTGGCGGGGCACTTTCCCGAGGTGCGGGCCACCGCCCTCACCAACGACCTGCTCGATGCTGCCGTAGTGCAGTGGCGGGGCAGCATCGTGGGGCCAGGGGTGGCGCTGGCGGCGGGCAGCCTGGTGCCGCCGGGGTCGGTGCTTGCGGCGGGCGGCACCTGATCCCCACTCAGGGCGCGGTCTGGGTCACAATCACGGTCGCCCGTATCTGCTGGCCGGGTGTGCTTGGCCCTTTGGAAACTTCACTATTTACCCAGTAGTAGGGAAAGGCAAGCCCAATCCCCGTGCCTAAAGGGCCAGCTTCTTGTAAGGCAATGACGAAAAGCTCATGACGAAAGGACTGCCCCAATCCGTCTGTTCCTTCCAACACAAGTACATACCCACCACCACCTGTCCCTCCACCAGGAAGGGCATAGTTGAGCACTACAAAGCCATCCACAATGCGAGGTGAGCTGGTAGGCACCCCAGCCCACCCTCCAAAGCTTGTTAATTGTCTTTCACACATGGGTAGGTTACTGGAAAACGATGCTCCCCCCAAGCTACAAAAGCCCTTCAAATCCTCCTTTTGGGCATACTGCTCGGCCAGTTGCAGTAATTGCTCGGCCTCGGTTCTGGTGATGGTGTTCGGGTCACGCTCTGGGTAGCGTACAGAGGTCGTGGTACACGCTGTAAGCGCCAGCAGCATGGCTAGGAGGGACAGCAGTTGACAACGCCAAGAAAGAATCTTCACGGCTGGTCTCCTATACAAAACCAGGGGCACGAGTTGATAGTAAAGATAAAGTTGTTATTTGGATGGCCCTAACCGTACCATGCGCTTACGGTCGTGTCAAGGGTTGGCGCTTACAATAGGCGCGATTGTTGCAAAATGTTTACAACTCTGTTGCCGCCCTTCGCGTCATCGTGTATCATAGACCGAAGGAGGTGCCGCGATGCAAGAAGTACTGGCCGATATTGAACGCTGGCGGGCACGGGGCGAGGGAGTCGCTATCGCCACCGTGGTCAAAACCATGGGGTCGTCGCCCCGACAGGTGGGCGCAAAAATGGCCGTTTCCTCTGGCGGCAGCATGGCTGGCTCGGTGAGCGGCGGCTGCATCGAGGGGGCGGTGTTTGAGGAGTGCCAGGATGCGATTGCCAGCGGGCGGGCGCGGCTGTTGCGCTTCGGCGTGGCCGACGAAACCGCATGGGAAGTGGGCCTAGCCTGCGGCGGCGAGATCGAAGTGTTTGTGGAACCGCTGACATGGTGATAAGTACTGAGTGCTGAGTGCTGAGTATTCAAAGGCTGAAGGCTGAAGGCTGAAGGCTGTACATGCGCATGGGTCTTTACGACACACTTAAACAGGCCATTACCGAGGAGCGCCCGGTGGCACTGGCCACCGTGATTGCCGTTGCTGGCGACGGGGTAACGGTGGGGGCGAAGCTGCTGGTGTGGCCCGATGGCAGCAGCGAGGGCAGCCTGGGCCTTCAAGCGCTGGATGCGCAGGTGCAGGCCAGCGCCGTGAGCCTTCTGGAAAGCGCTGCCACCCGCACGGTGGAGATTGCGCTGCCCGGCGAAACGGAGCGCGTGGTCAGCGTGTTCATCGAGAGCTTTGTGCCCGCGCCGACGCTCTACATGGTGGGGGCGGTGCATATTGCCAGCGCCCTCACCGCATTGGCAAAGGTGCTGGGTTTTCGCACCGTCGTCATTGATGCGCGGGCGGCCTTCGCCACCGACGAGCGCTTTAGCCACGCCGATGAGCTGATTGTAGCCTGGCCCGATGAGGCCCTGGCAGGCAAACTCACCCACAGCAGCTATGTGGCGGTGCTAACCCACGACCCCAAGCTCGACGACCCGGCGCTGAAGGTGGCCCTGCCCTCGCCTGCCCGCTATGTGGGGGCACTGGGCAGCCCCACAACCCACGCCAAACGGCTGGTGCGCCTGCGGGCCGAGGGCTTGAGCGAAGAACACCTGGCCCGCTTGCACGCGCCCATCGGTTTGAAGATCGGTGCCAAAACCCCGGACGAGATCGCCGTGAGCATTCTGGCCGAGATTGTGCAGGCGAAACGGGCGAAGAGCCAGTGAGCAGCTGACAGTTTGCAGTTTGCAGGGCGGCAATAACACGGTGAAGCTGTATTTGCTCGTGATCCAACGGAAGAGCGGCAAGCACTTTTCGATGCGCGTGCTGGTCTCTTTGCGCCATCGCGTGTTAATGGCAGGAGTTATGTGGTAGAGATTTGGGAGATGGACGCCTCTCCCGGAAACGTCAGGTGCTTTCCAATGAACGAACAAATCGCCGAATGGCTCTATGATGGGGCAGTGGCCCTACAACAGGGCGACCGTGAACTGGCCCGCGACCTGCTGATGCGGGTGGTGGAGGCCGACGAAACCGTGGAGGAGGCCTGGCTCTGGCTCAGCGGCGCGGTGGAGGATGAGGCCGACCAGCGCACCGCCCTGGAGAATGTGCTGGCCCTGAACCCGGCCAACGAAGCGGCCAAACGGGGCCTGGCCTGGTTGGATGCGAATGCATAAACGCACAGTTGGCAGTTGGCAGTTGGCAGTTTCTGTCGTCCGCCGTTCTGCCAACTGCCAACTGCCTGTCTGCCAACTGATTTATGCGGCCTGATCCTCAACCCCAACCCAGAAGTTGTTGCGGCGCACATGGGCCACGCCGCGCACCTTCACCCCCTGGAAATCAATAACATCTTCCTCGTTCACCAGCACCAGATTGGGATTGCCCCGAAACCGTTTCGTATACGCTTCTACCGCCTCTTCGATTTTGATGATGAGTGGCACTTTTGGATTGTCGTCGTACCACATCAGAAAACGTGACGTTGCCATGACGTTCCCTCGGACTCTAGCAGAATTGCAGATTGCTTGATTACAGATTGCAGATTGACTGCGTATAGGCACGTTGCCCGTCGCTCGTAGATAGCCTAACCGATGTGCTACCTGTGCCTCTAGCACATGAGAAAGCTGTCTGAAGCTTTGCGCTCCTTTGATTGGCTCCTTCAGCAGCCTCAGGGCAGGCAGGGCAGGCTTTGCGAGAGCATGTTTACCCCTTCACCGCCGCGCTAACCATGTGCCATGTGCCCGCCTGAAGATCGTGGAAGAGGGTGTAGCTGGCCTGGTTGTGGCAGCGCACGCTGAAGTAGCGCCGGGCACTGCGGTAGGGCTGCTCTGGGCGTTCCCACACCTGCTCGATGTGGCACACCCGGTAGCTGAGGCCGCGCCAGCGAAAACGCAAGGGTTGGTAGGCAAAGCGCTGCGCACACATCTCCACCGGCTCGATGGATGGAACCAGCCGACCGAACCATGCCGACACACGCTGGCCCCAGTTGGGCATCGCCCCGGGCAGCGTCCGACTCCTCGTCTGAAGCATAGGCTCCTCACAGGTAAACGGGCGGTGAGCTAGCTTCAGTATATCAGAACATTAGTTCTTAGTCAAGCCTCAAAGAAACAAGTTTATCCGCAGATAACACAGATTAGAAAGCAGAACATCTGCGTAATCTGTGTCATCTGCGGATGAAAAAAAGAACGTTCTTTGCGCTACCAGATGTCCTATTCCAAAATAATCTCGCCGCTTTTGCCCCCCCGCTTCTCGGCCAGGCGCACATCGGTGATGCGCATCGCCCGATCCACCGCTTTGCACATGTCATAGATCGTCAGGGCAGCCACGCTCGCCGCCGTGAGCGCCTCCATTTCCACCCCGGTTTGCCCCTTGCAACGCACCGTCGCCTCAATCAACAGGGCCGCTCGCTCCTCGCTGGGCGTGAACGTGACGCTGGCATGGGTGAGCAGCAGCGTGTGGCACAGCGGGATGAGTTCGGGCGTGCGTTTGGCGGCCATAATGCCCGCCACCCGCGCCACCGCCAGCACATCACCTTTGGGCATGCCGCCGCTCTGGATACGGGCCAGTGTTTCGGGTTGCATCAGCACCGTGGCACGGGCAATCGCTTCGCGCTGGCTGTCATCCTTCATTCCCACATCCACCATGTGGGCCTGGCCCTTGGCATTGAGGTGAGTGAGCTGGGGTAGGGTTGTATCGTCTGCCATTGCATTTCCTCCTGGTTTGGCTATTCATCACATTGTATATAAGGAGACAATACTCGCCTGCTTTACGAGCGTTTTGCTGCGTCGTAATTACGTTGATGCGCAATCGTACAATCATTTTACATAATGAATGTATGACTCTAACTTCTTTTAAAACGCATAATCTCTTCCTGTTTGAGAAAGCGTAAAACGTTTTTTCGAGCTTTTAATGAATTGTAACCTAAAACATCGTAAGAAAGGCTTGTATTTGGGGGCAAAGTGGTATATAATCGTCGTAAATGTGGGGAAAAGTGGTGGAAAGTGGGGAAAAGTGGTATGTGGAACCGAAAAAACCTTTAACATTTTCACACAAATGTTCTGATTTGTGTTCTACAGAACGAAGAGTCGCACCGTGTTTATTGGCGAATACGAACATTCTATTGATGAAAAAGGCCGGGTCGCCATCCCGGCGCGCTTCCGTGAGCATCTGACGGAAGGGTTTTATATCACGGTGGGCTTTGAAACCTGCTTGCAGGCCTTTCCCATGCCAGTGTTTACCGAGGTTTCGGCCAAGGTGCGCCAGGTTTCGATGGCAACGGAGCAGGGGCGGCTCATGCGGCGCATGTTCTTTTCCAAAGCTGCCGACGCCGATGTTGACCGCCAGGGCCGCGTGCTTATTCCGCACAACCTGCGTGAAGAAGCTGGCATCGGCGAACGGGTAGTGTTTGCCGGTATGGAAACCTACTTTGAAATCTGGTCGGCAGAGGAGTGGGAACGCATGCAGGTGAAGTTGAAGGAAGGCCGGGGACTCATGTCCGAAACCACGGTGATGTTAAATATCTAACCTCACCGCGAGGCCGCGATGGATTTTGCGCATACGCCAGTGCTACTTGATGAGGTGCTAACGGCCCTCAACCCCCAGCCTGGCGGCAGGTATATAGACAATACACTTGGTGGCGGCGGGCACGCCCTGGCGCTGCTGCAACGCGCCGAGCCAGCTGGTAAACTGCTCGGGCTGGATGCCGACCCTGCCGCCCTGGCGGCGGCGGCGGCCCGCTTTGCGGCAGCGGGCATTGCCCCCGAACGCTACACCCTGGTGCATAGCCACTACGAACATGTGGCGGCAGTAGCGCGAAGCGCCGGTTTCGACCCTGTAGATGGCATGCTGTTCGACCTCGGCGTGTCGTCGCACCAGCTCGACACGGCGGCGCGGGGCTTTTCATTTCAGCAGCCTGGCCCGCTGGACATGCGGCTTGATCCGACGCAGGGGCCAACCGCTGCAGATCTGCTGGCGACGCTGGACGAGCGCGAACTGGCCGATATTATGTTTCGTTACGGTGAGGAGCGTATGTCGCGCCGCATCGCTCGCCGCATTGTAGAGCGGCGGCAGGAACGGGCGATTACCACGACGACGGATCTGGCGGGCCTGGTGGCCCAGGTCGTTCGCAGCAGCAGCCGCGACCGCATCCACCCGGCGACGCGCACCTTCCAGGCCTTGCGCATCGCGGTGAACCGCGAACTGGCCCAGCTGGAAGCGGCGTTGCCCCAGGCGGTGGAACTGCTGCGACCAGGTGGGCGGCTAGCGGTGATTAGCTTTCATTCGCTGGAAGACCGCATTGTCAAGCTCTTTTTTCGGGCCGAGTCTGGCTATGGCGGCAACGCCGACGGGGCAGGCCGGGGCCTGGTGGCCGAGCAACCAACCGTGCGCCTGCGGATTGTGACGAAGAAACCCGTGGAAGCGAGTGAGGCGGAAAGTCAGGCTAACCCGCGTAGCCGCAGCGCGAAGTTGCGGATCGCGGAACGAGTGTGAGTGGTTCACCGCCGAGACGTGGAGGGCGCAGAGGTTTTAAGCATATTCTCTCTGTGTACTCTGTGTTCTCTGTGGCAAAGATAACTGGCAACTGGAGATTTGAGGACATGGCTGTTACCAGCAAACGCATTTCAACTATTCAACAGGCGCGTCGCCGCCGCCTGGAATTGCCGCGCTACCTGAAGCTGGATGGCAGCCGCTACCTGCTTGGCGTGATTGTGATTCTGGCGCTGATGAGCCTGATTGCGCTGGCCCAGACTGGCGTGGTGGCCACCAAGGGCTACGCCATTGCCGAGCTGCAACGGGATCTTACCAACCTGCAACGCGAACGCAACCAGCTGCTGTTGCGCCAGGCCGAGGCCCAGTCGCTGGAAAAGGTGCGAGCCAGGGCCGAAACCCTGGGCATGCGCCAGATTCAACCCGACCAGGTGCGCTACCTCAATGTGCAGCCACTGGCGGCCCAGCAGGCCAGCCTGACCGCGACCACGGCACCCGATGCGGCCCAGCCAGCGGCAGCACCTGACAGCGCTCAGCCCACGCTGCCGACCGATGCTGCTCAGCCCGCCACGGCAACGGAAGAGGTTGAGACGATGCAGGATGTGCGAACGCAGCGGCAAGAACCGTGACTTGAAAGGGAAATACAGGAAAGAAATTACAACACTAGTCGCCAAATAATTTCCCTCATTTCCTGTATTTCCTGCCTGTGTCTGAAACTCGTACCTCATAACTCGTAATTCGTTATTTCACATGTCTACACGCATTAGCAGACCACAACCGAGAGCCAGGAGTCGCGCCGCTGAACAAGGTGGGCGCATTATCCTTTCTAAGTGGCGCATTCGGGCGCTGCTGATTGTGGCGCTGCTGCTGGTGGGGCGGGTGGTGCTGCGCCTGGGCGAAGTGCAGGTGGTGCAGCACGAGGAGTGGCTCAACCGGGCACGTGCAGAGATTGATAAACAGGTGACGCTGCTGCCTGACCGAGGGGTGATAACCGACCGGGCGGGCAATGTGATGGCGATGGACGTGGATCGGGAAAGCCTGTGGGTGGTGCCCGCGCTGATCACGCCTGAGCGTGCGCCAAAGATCGCCCTGACGCTTTCGGCTATTTTGAACCAGGATCCGCAGAAACTGCTGACGATATTGGAAGACCGCGACCGTTATTGGACGCCGGTGGCCCGCTGGCTGGAGCCGGAAGTAGCCAAACGCATCGCCGCGCTAGATGAAGAGGGCCTGCGGCTGATCTACGAGCCGCGCCGAGTCTACCCGCAGGGCAGCATGGCGGCCCATGTGGTTGGCGCGGTGAACCTGAACGGCGACGGCCTGGGCGGGGTGGAAGCGTTCTACGACACGGCGCTGAAGGGCATTACCGGCACGCTCAAAGCCGAGTTTGACCCGGCCCAGCGGCCCATCGCCATTGGCCCGCAGCAGGTGAAACCGGCCCGCAACGGCATCAACCTGAAGCTGACGATTGACCCGATGGTGCAGTACATCGCCGAAACTGAACTCAAACACTTTGTGGAAAAGCACCAGGCCGATGGCGGTTCAATCATTGTCATGGAAGTCAAAACCGGTGCTATCCGGGGTATGGCCACATGGCCGCCCTTTGACCCCTACAACTACCAGAATTATTCGGCTGATGTGTATGGGCGCAATCCGGCTATCAACACGCTCTACGAGCCAGGTAGCACCTTCAAAATGTTTACCATTGCTGCCGGGCTACAAGCGCGGGCCTTCACCGCCGACACAACGGTGGATGATACGGGAACAACGGTGCGGGGCGGTATCCCTATTTCCAACTGGAATGGCGTGGGCAATGGTGCGCTCAATGCTGACCGGGTGTTGTACTTCTCTAGCAACGTTGGTGCAATCAAGCTGGCAGAAATCATGGGGCCGGAAACCTTCTATCAGTATGTCAAAGCCTTTGGTTTTGGCCACTCCACCGGGGTTGACCTGGGCGGTGAAGAGGCGGGCATCGTTCATACTTCCGACGAGGCCAACTTCAACGACATAACGCTGGCGACCAACGCTTTTGGTCAGGGTATTTCGGTGACGCCACTGCAAATGGTGGCGGCAGCCGGGGCGCTCGCCAACGACGGCATGCTGATGAAGCCCTACATTGTGGAAGAGCGCTGCGATACCGATAACAACTGCACCAGAACTGAGCCAGTTTCGCGGGGCCAGGTGGTGGAACCGGGCGTGGCCTGGACGGTGCGCCGCATGATGGTCAACGCGGCGAACCACTATGCGCCGGTGGTGTGGGCACCCAAAACCGGTAGCCTGGCCGACCAGTGGCTGGTGCCTGGTTACCAGGTGGGCGCAAAAACTGGCACGGCCTCCATCCCGCTGCCCGGTGGGGGCTACGATCCGAACTACACCATCGGCTCGGTGCTGGGCTTTGCTCCGGCAGAAGACGCCCGCTACGCTGTGCTGGTGAAGATTGACCGCCCGAAAGACGACATGTACGCCGTGAACACGGCTATTCCCATGTACTACAACGTCGTGGATCAGCTGCTGCGCTACGAGCGCGTGCCGCCCGACTCGGCGCTGGTGAGTCCAGGGCAACAATAGTTACGAATGACGAGTGACGAGTGAACACAGTGATGAGTGAACACAGTGATGAGTGACCGTTGACAAGATGAGAAGGTGACAAAGTGACCAGAATTACGCAGTCCGCAGCAAGCAGTACACAAAATAGTTCTTTTACTCGTCACTCATCACTCGTTACTCGTTACTCGTGAATATGCTACAATTGCCGCCGCTTGCTACAGAACCTGGTGAGGAGAAGCGGCGTGCTGTATCTGGACGAAATATTTCTGGGCGTACAATCGGTTGCTTCCCGTCAGCAACCCCAACTTCCGGCGGCGTGGCGTAAGGTCGCCGCCAGCGAGGCGATAATCGACTCGCGGGAGGTGGTGCCAGACGCGCTGTTTGTGGCTCTGACTGGCGAACAGACCGACGGCCACAACTTCCTGGCCGAGGTGCTGCGCCGGGGGGCGCGAGGGGCACTGGTGACGCGCGAAGCCGTGGAACAGCGCCGGGCCGCCCTTGATGCAACAGGCCGCCCGTGGGTGCTGGCGCATCCGGCCAACGGTCAGGAACTGGCCGAACAGTCGCCCGATACATGTGTGATGATCGCCGTGGACGATCCGCTGATGGCGCTACAGCGCCTCGCCGTCCACCATCGTAGAACGTTCACGCCCACCGTTGTTGGTATCACCGGGAGCGTGGGCAAAACCTCCACTAAGGAGGTTACGGCTGCGGTGTTATCGCGCCGGTTCCGAACCTTAAAAAGTAAACGCAGTTACAATAGCGAGGCCAGCCTGCCCACTGTCCTGCTTCAGCTCGATGCCACCCACGAGGTGGCCGTGCTGGAGATGGGCATGTGGGCGCCGGGCGAGATTCGCTTTTTATGCAATCTCGCCCGGCCTAACATTGGCATTGTCACCAATGTTGGCCCGTCGCACCTGGAACGTATGGGCAGCATGGAAGCGATTGAAATGGCGAAATCCGAGTTGCCTGAGTCGCTCCCGCCTGATGGTGTGGCCATTTTGAACCTGGACGACGAACGAGTGGCCCGCATGCGGAACCGCACAGCGGCACGGGTGTTTGGCTACGGCCTCAGCCCCAGCGCCGAGCTGTGGGCCGACCAGGTGGTAAGCCGGGGCTTTGCGGGTATCTCCTTTCGCGCCCACTACAACGGCGTGAGTGTTGAGATTTCGACTTCCCTCATCGGTCGCCATAGCGTCTACACCGCCATGTGTGGCATTGCCGCCGGGCTGGTGCTGGAGATGAGCTGGGACGAGATTATCGCCGGGTTGCAAGAGTCAATGCCCCAGTCGCGCCTGGCCACCCTGCCCGGCATCAACGGTAGCACCATTATTGATGATAGCTACAACGCCGCGCCCCTTTCGACTCTGGCGGCGTTGCACGTGCTGGCCGATAGCAGCGGACGGCGGATTGCGGTGCTGGGCGACATGCTCGAACTCGGTTCGGCTGAGGAAGAAGGCCACCGCCAGGT
>JALONX010000903.1 GCA_025454695.1 Chloroflexaceae bacterium | reverse complement strand
CAGACACTCTACCATGGGTGACGTACCAAAACCAAACCACGACCAGTTCGTAATTTCCAGTTGGCAGTTGGCCGTTGGCAGTAGGCAGGTCATCGGTCTCCAGTCGCCGCGCTTCCTTGCGACCATCTGTGCGGTACGGTATAATTCACAGATGCAGCAATGGAAGGAACTGTATGGCCGCGCAATCGCTCTACCGTAAGTGGCGCTCACAAACGTTCGACCAGCTGGTCGGGCAGGAACATGTGGTGCAGACGCTACGAAACGCGCTGGCCGAAGGCCGGGTGGCTCACGCCTACCTCTTCACTGGCCCCCGTGGCGTGGGCAAAACCAGCATGGCCCGCCTGCTGGCCAAAGCGGTGAACTGCACCGCGCCAGAGGCTCAGCGCCCCTGTGGCGTGTGCGAGTCGTGCCAGGCGGTGGCCGAGGGCCGGGCGGTGGATGTGATCGAGATGGACGCCGCTTCGCACACCAGTGTGGAAGACGCCCGCGAGATCATCGAACGGGTGCAGTTTCGCCCCAGCATTGGCCGCTACAAAGTCTATGTGATTGACGAAGTTCACATGCTTTCCACGGCGGCCTTTAACGCCCTGCTGAAAACGCTGGAAGAGCCGCCTGACCATGCGATTTTTATCCTCGCCACCACCGAGGTGCATAAAATTCCGGCGACGATTCTTTCGCGCTGCCAACGCTTCACCTTCACCCGCCATAGTGTGGCTGCCACCGCCGCCCACCTGGGCAACGTGGCCAGCGCCGAAGGGCTGACGCTGGAGCCGGGCGTGGCCGAAGCGATTGCCCGCGCCGCCACCGGCAGCATGCGCGATGCCCTGAGCGTGCTGGAACAGCTGGCTTCCTTCACCAGCGGCAGCGTCACACTGGCACAGGTGCAAAGTCTCCTTGGCATGACGGCGGCAGCCGAAGTACACGCCCTGATCGAGGCGCTGCTGTCAAACGACATGCAGGCAGCCCTGCAAGCGGTAAACGGTGTGGCCGAACAGGGAGCCGACGTGCGTCAGTTCACCCGTGACCTTGTGGAGCGCCTGCGTGCCCTGATGCTGCTAGCAGCCTCGGGCGACCGGGGGCTGCTGGATGTGAGCGACGATGAACTGAGTCTCCTGGAAAACTGGGCCAGCCGCGCCGATTCCGCCACGCTGGTGGGTTGGATCAAGTTGTTTAGCAACCTGGACTACCAGCTGCGCACCAGCCCCTACGGCCATCTGCCGCTGGAACTGGCGGTGGTGGAAGCGCTGGTGGCCCCGCCTGTTCTGGCAGCGCGCCCGGCTGCTGCTCCAGTGGCCCCCGGCACACGGGGCACCACCGGGAGACGGCCCGAAGCGCCGCTGCCGTCGCCGGTGCCGCGCCCACCCCAGCCCCCGGCACACGGTGGCGGAGCCGCGCTCCCGCGCCCAGAACCAGCGCCAGCGCCAGTTGCTGCTGCGCCCGCGCCAGCGCCTCAGGTTGAGGTGCCAGCATCAGCCGAGGCCGATGTTTCACCGCCGCCTGCACCACTGCCCACGCCCAGCACCCCGCTGGATGAATTACTGCCGCCACTGGATGAGCCGCCTGCCATGTTGCCGGGGCTAGCCGAGCCAGTGGATGCCGCCGCGCTCCACGCCGCGAACACCGACATGTCGGCCCTGGAGCGGCTGGAAGCGGTGTGGCCCGATGTGCTGCGTGATGTGCGCCCGCGGGACAAAATGTTGCAGGCGCTGCTCAACAGCGTGCGCCCGGAAGATGTGGAGGGCAACATTATTGTGTTGCGTGCCGCTTCGCAGTTTCATAAAGACAATGTAGAAAAAATGCAAAATCGGCGGATTTTGGAAGAAGTGCTGAGCAAACACATGGGCGCAGCCTTTGGCGTTCGGTGTACAATAGAAGCACGTGACGAAGTGCGCGATATTCGCGGCCAGATCCGGGAGGCCCGCAAGGACTCACTGGTGAAAGCAGCCATTAACATTTTTGATGCAGACGTAATTGGCATTGAACAGCGCGAGGAATGAAAGGAGCACGGGTTTGAATCCACGACAACTTCAGCAGATGGCCCAGCAGATGCAGCGCCAGATGCAGAAGATACAGGAAGAGTTGGGCACGGCGATGGTGGAAGGCTCGGCGGGCGGCGGTGCCATCACGGTGACAATGAACGGCCATCGGGAGCTTCAGGCGATCAAAATCTCGCCCGAGGTGATTGACCCGGACGACACCGAGATGCTGCAAGACCTGCTGATGGTGGCGTTTAACGACGCTTCCAAAAAGGCTCAGACGTTGGCCGAGGAACGCATGGGGCCAATGATGGGCGGCATGAAAGGCATCCCCGGGCTGTTCTAGGTCTCTCACCGCCGAGCCTGCCCTGAGCTTGCCAGCCCTGCCGTTCGTCCCTTCGATGCCTCAGGACAGGCAAGCTCACGAACCGCGCAGCCGAAGGGTCGAAGGGGACGTAGAGGGAATTGAGCGTTGAGAGTTGAGCTTTGAGCAACCTTGAAAGGCTGAAGGCTGCGTAATTGGGGTCAATCCAATCTCTCAATCTCCAATCTCTACTCCCTCCACGTCCTCTGCATCCTCGGCGGTAGATTGCATTGCTCAGCGCCCTCGGCGGTGAATTTACAATCTG
>JALONX010000902.1 GCA_025454695.1 Chloroflexaceae bacterium | reverse complement strand
ATGATCATCAGCACCGTGGTTGTGCTGACGGTGCTGTTTAACCTGGTTGATCGCTGGTCTATGTTGTTGCCACTGGCAGTGCTGGTGAGTTTCGCCATTATGGGCGGGATTGACGATTGGATGACCCTGACCAAGTCGAAGTCGAAAACCTATGGCTTCACGGTACGCTATAAGTTTTTGCTGATGACGGCGATTGCCTTTATCGCTAGTATGGTGCTGTATCTGCCTGAACCCTTTGGGCTTGCTAATGCCGGGCAGGTGCGTATTCCGTTGGTGGGAACGGAAGAGATTGGGCCGTGGTTTATTCCGCTGGCGACCTTTATTATTGTGGCGATGGCCAACGCGGTGAACCTGACCGACGGGCTGGACTCACTGGCCGGTTGGAACCTGACCCTGTCGTTTCTGGCCTAAGGCGTGATGATGCTCTTTTCCGAGCCGGTGTTGACGAACCTGATGGTGTTCTGTTTTACCATGGCTGGCGCTTGTTTTGCCTTTCTCTGGTACAACGCCTACCCGGCCCAGGTGATCATGGGTGACCTGGGGTCGCTGGCGCTGGGGGCGGTGCTGGCAGTGGTGGCGCTGCAATCGGAGCAGTGGCTGCTGCTGCCGGTGGTGGGGATTGTGTATGTAGCCGAAGCCGTTTCCGTCATCCTCCAGACCAGCTACTTTAAGTGGACGAAGCGCCGTTTTGGCCAGGGGCGGCGGGTTTTCAAGATGGCCCCGCTGCACCACCATTTTGAACTGCTGGGTTGGAGCCAGCCCCAGGTGACGCAGCGCTTTGTGCTGATTGGCTCGATTGCAGCCCTGGTGGGCATCTCGCTGGCGCTCACCTTTGCGGCCAACCCGCCGTTGGATCAAGAAGCGCCCGCCAAGCCGGTGCCAACCGAAACCGCCGGGCCGTAAGGACGCTCTACAATGTAGTGCGGACTTTAGTCCGCGTGCTTGCTCGCCGTAGCCCTCAAGGGCGCGGCTTGAAGCTGCGAAGCCCACCTGCGCGGGCTATACCGGATTTAATTTTTAATCTTCATAAGTCCGCACTACCTTGTTATCATTTGTGCGATGGAACTACGTAACCGCAACGTATTGGTGATGGGCCTGGGCGTGCATGGTGGCGGCCTGGGGGTGGCCTGCTGGCTGCTGCGCCAGGGTGCCAATGTCACCATCACCGACATGGCCAATGCCGAGGCCCTGGCCACCTCCATCGCGGCGCTGCACGAGACCGAGGCCGAAACCGGCAACCAGGCGCGGTATGTGTTGGGCGAGCATCGTATGCAGGATTTCACCGGCGCTGATGTGCTGGTGGCCAACCCGGCGGTGCGGCCCGACTCGCCCTGGCTGACGATGGCCCGTTCGGCTGGCGTGCAGATCGAAACCGAGATGACGCTCTTTTTTCGGCGCTGCCCCGGCCCCATCCTCGGCGTGACGGGCACCAAGGGCAAAACCACCACTGCCACGCTCCTCGGCGCAATGCTGCGGCAGCAACACCCCGATGTGGTGCTGGCGGGCAATCTGCGGGTTTCGGCCCTGGAAGCGCTGGAACGGGTGACAGCGCAGACGCCGGTGGTGCTAGAACTAAGCAGTTTTCAGCTGGTGGGGCTGGGCGAAGCGGGCCTGAGTCCAAAGTATGCGCTGATTACCAACCTCTCGTCTGACCACTTGAATTACCACGGCAGCATGGAAGCCTACGCCGAGGCCAAACGCCAGATTTACTGGCACCAGCCAATTGACGGCGCGGTGGTGCTAAACGGTGGTGACGACGGCTCGGTTGAGTGGTTCCCGCTGTTTGATGCCGAAGGGCAAGGCCATGGTGGGCGTGTGATCTATGTGGCGGGCGGGACGAGTTGGTCGAAAGCCACCAGCCGCTTTCCGCAGCCAGTGGTGCGGGTAGTGCATCCCACGGTGGAGGCCCAGGGCAACACTGCAATCTGGCGGGAGGCAGCCCACGCCTTTGGGGCGACGCCGAGCGACAGCGTGACGCTGTTTGAACGGGCCGACATGGCGCTGGCGGGCGACCACAACTTCTACAATGCCATGCTGGCGGCGGCCCTGGCCTACGCCTTTGGCATCAGCCCGGCCAATATTCGCAGCGCCGTGCAACATTTTACCGGCGTGGAACACCGGCTGGAGTTGGTGCGCGAGCTGGATGGGGTGCGCTACATCAACGACACGACGGCCACCAACCCGGCGGCAGCCCTGGCGGCGCTGGCCACGGTGCAGGGGCCGCTGGTGCTGCTGGCAGGCGGGGCCGACAAGAACCTGGATTTCGATGCCTTTGCCGCTGCAATGGTGCGCCGGGCCAAAGCGCTCGTGTTGCTGGAGGGAAGCGCGACGCAGCGCCTGCAAGGCGAATTGAGAATGAAGAGTGAAGAATTGAGAAACGAAATTGGCGACGAGCAATTCTCAATTCTCAATTCTCAATTCTCAACTGCCTACAGCGATTTCGCCGCCGCCATCCACGCGGCCCGTGCCTTAGCAAAGCCAGGCGACACGGTGTTGCTTTCGCCCGGCTGCGCCAGCTTCGGTATGTTCCGCAACGAATTTCATCGCGGCGAAGAGTTCCGCCGCATTGTCAGTGAGCTGCGAACGATGAACGATGAGCGCTGAGCGATGAACGTGCGAACTACGTACTTCGTACTGCGTCACTATTGCGCCTGAGCAGTGCTTGTTCACGGAGTATGGAGTACGGAGTACGTATTACGCATTACTCACCCGGTTCCCGGTTCTCGGTTCTCGGTTCTCGGTTCTCGGTTCTCGGTTCTGTGAACATTCTCAATTCTCAACTCTCAATTCAATGACCCAGCCACCCGACAATCAGGACGAGCTTGACGACGCTTTTAAGCGCATGCAGGCCGAGTTTGGCCCCCGCCGCCCGCCGGATGAGGAGCTGATCCCGCTCGCGCCGCCGGGGCAGTCGCAGTTCGAGCCAGCCGTGCCCCCGCCCGCCGAGCCGCCCCCGCCGCCGCAGCGGCAGCAACCGCGGGTCTGGGCCACATGGGTGCTGCTCGGGGTGAATGTGCTGATCTATCTGCTGACCGGGGCCTTGAGCGTCCTGATTAGTGGCAGCATTCTCGATTTGTTTACACCGCTTGGCGGGGTGTTGCAGCTCTTTGGTTGGAAGCAGAACGACCTGATTTTGCAGGGCGAGTATTGGCGACTGCTCACGGCGATGTTTCTGCATGGCAACCTGGTGCATATCTTCTTCAACGCCTACGCGCTGTTTGGGTTTGGGCCAGAAATGGAGCGGCTGTTTGGCACGTGGCGCTTTCTGGCGCTCTATTTCCTGGCCGGGCTAGCCGGGAGTGTGGCCTCCTACGCCCTGTCGCCTGCGCCCTCGGTGGGGGCCAGTGGGGCAATTTTTGGTCTCATTGGCGGGTTGGCGACGTTCTACTACCTGGCGCGGCAGGAGTTGGGGGCCTATGGGCAGCGGCAGTTGCAGAGCATGGCCTTCATCATCGTCATCAACCTGATGATTGGCTTTAGCGCACCGGGGATTGACAACTTTGCTCACCTGGGCGGCCTGCTTGGCGGTGCGTTGCTGGCCTGGCTACT
>JALONX010000901.1 GCA_025454695.1 Chloroflexaceae bacterium | reverse complement strand
GGCCAGGCTGCGCACCAGTGAGTCTTCGGGGGCGAGTGCTGGAATGCGGGCCAGGGTTGCATGGCCTGCCGCCGTGAGCGACAGCGGGGTGCGGCGGCGGTCGTGCGGGTCGCGCTCGCGAGTGAGCAGCCCTTCCCGCTCCAGGGCATCTACGGCGGGCACCAGGCTAGCGGCGGCCAGCTGCATGCGGCGGCTGATCTCGGTTAAGGTGAGCGACTCGTGTTCAAGCACCCGAAGCACTCCAAACGGCAGCGAACCGATGCCGACTTGCTCGCCCGCCAGCCGTTGTTCCAGGTCGCGCCGGGCCGCTTTGGTCACAATTGCGCAGAAGATTTGAATTTCTTGAGCGAGCGGAAGTAAATCATCCACGTTTCCCTCCCCTATACACTTCGTATGCTTATTATTAGTATACTAATGATATGACAGCTAATGAACTTTGTCAATAGCTTTTTTGTATTCCTGGCATCAGTTGTGCAAAAGGGATTGACTGGAGACCCTTCGATGCCTCAGGGCAGGCGGAAGACCAGAGACCGAGGTAAGTTAGCAGTCAACAGTTGGCAGTTTGCAATGAGTGGCTTTGAAGCAACTGCCAACTGCTACCTGGCAACGGCAAACGGTTCTCGGTTCCTGGCGCTCAGTGCTTAATTTTTCAAACCTATGACGACACCAACCATAGACCCTGTTGAGTCGGCCCGGGCTGCCGGGCTGCGCTACGTGAACGATAAGACGCCCGGCATTCGGCGGCGGCGGGTGGGCAAGGGCTTCAGCTACCGCGCCAGCGACGGCAGCCCCGTGCGTGAACCGCAGGAGTTGGAGCGCATCGCCAGCCTGGGCATTCCGCCCGCCTGGAACGAGGTCTGGATCAGCCCCTGGCCCGATGGCCACATTCAGGCCACCGGGCGCGATGTGAAGGGCCGTAAACAGTATCGTTACCACCCCCGCTGGCGGGCAATGCGCGACGACACCAAGTATGACCGCATGCTGGCCTTTGGGGCGGCGTTGCCAGAGATGCGCACGCAGATCGAGCGCGATTTGCGTCGCCCCGACCTTTCCCGCCGCAAGGTGCTGGCGACGGTGGTGCGACTGCTGGAAAAAACGCTGATTCGTGTTGGTAATGCCGAATATGCCCGTAGCAACGAGTCCTATGGGCTGACGACGCTGCACGACGAACATGTGCATGTGGAAGACTCACGGGTCTGTTTTCAGTTCCGGGGTAAAAGCGGCAAAGATCACACCATTACGCTGAAAGACCGGCGGCTGGCGCGGATTGTGCGCCAGTGCCAGGAGTTGCCCGGCGACAGTCTGTTTCAGTATCTGGACGACGGCGAGCTTGAGACCATCGACTCAAGTGATGTGAACGAGTATCTGCGGGAGATCAGCGGGCAGGAGTTTACTGCCAAGGACTTTCGCACCTGGGCCGGAACGATCACGGCGGCGCTGGCGCTAGAGCGGCTGGGGCCTGCGCCCAATGCAACCAGGGGCAAGCGCATGGCAATGCAGGCAATCAAGGAAACGGCCGCCAGGTTGGGCAACACGCCCGCCATTTGTCGCAAAAGCTACATTCACCCCGCCGTGATTGAGGCCTATCTCGACGGCACGCTGCTGGATGAGCTGCACCGCGTCGCTGAAGACGTGCCCGAACTCAACGCCGACGAAGACCGGGTGCTGGCCTGGCTGCGGCGTCGGCTGACGGCCTAGCTAATCTCTCACAAAGGCACAAAGACACGAAGGGAACGCAGATGTAAGTTTATCTGTAAACCTTTGTGTCCTTTGTGGCTTTGTGGTTTTTGTTTCTCGCCAAGGCGCAAAGCTCGCAAAGGGCGTCTAGATGGGTAATCGTCAGCAGCCCTTTGTGTCCTTTGTGGCTTTGTGGTTCTATAGCTGGCTTTGCAATGAACGGGCGTGTTACAATAGGGGTGAGGAGGTCATTATGACGACGCCAGTCCGCCCAACTACGTCCGACGACTACGATACGCCCTGGAAGGAGATACTCGAAGGCCACTTGCCTGAGTTTCTCGCCTTTTTCTTCCCCAACATTCACGCTGAAGTTGATTGGGCACGGGGCTACGTATTTCTTGACAAAGAGCTGCAACAAGTGACTCGTGAGGCTGAAGGCGGGCGTCGCCTGGCCGATAAGCTTGTCAAAGTCTGGCGGTACGACGGCACTGATACCTGGGTGCTGATCCATATTGAGGTACAGGGCCAGGAAGAGGTTGCTTTCGCAGAGCGCATGTACGTCTACAACTACCGCCTGTTTGACCGTTACCAGCGCAATGTGGTGAGCATGGCACTGCTGACGGACGAACGGGCCAACTGGCGACCGGAGGAGTATAGCCGGGTGTTGTGGGGTTGTGGCGTGCGCTTTTGGTACCCAATCGCCAAGCTGTCCGACTACAGCGCTCAACAGGAAGCGCTTGAGCAGAGCATGAAACCCGTTTGCTGCTGTCGTGCAAGCTCATCTCGCGGCCCAGGCCACCCGCCGAGACCCACCGGCGCGGGCACAGCTCAAGTTTCAACTCGCCCGACGGTTGTACGAACGGGGCTACACCCGCCAGCAAATAATAGATGTCTACCGCTTCCTTGATTGGGTGATGCGGCTACCAGAAGAT
>JALONX010000154.1 GCA_025454695.1 Chloroflexaceae bacterium | reverse complement strand
GAAGTAGCGGTGTAGAGAGTTACGAGTTACGAGTTGCGAGTTACGAGTTGCGAGTTACAGACTACATACTGCGTACTGCGCGAATCGTCAATCGTCAAAATCGCTTCGCGCCGCCCTTTGGGTAACGTCAATCGCCAATCGTCAATCGTCAATCGTCAATCACTCATCGCTCATCTCCAATCTCTCCCATGGATTTCATCCTCGAACCATTACGCCTCGGCTTCATGCAAACGGCCCTGCTGGCTGCCGTGCTGGTGGGCATTACCTGCGCCACCCTTGGGGTATATGTGGTGTTGCGGCGCATGGCGTTTATTGGCGATGCGCTCTCGCACACCATTCTGCCCGGCCTGGTCATTTCCTATCTAAATGGCTGGAACCTTTCGCTGGGGGCGCTGGTAGCGGGCATGTTTACGGCCATGGGCATTGGCTGGTTTTCTCGCCGCGAAGCCATCCGCGAAGACACCGCCATCGGTGTGATGTTTACCGCCATGTTCGCCCTGGGCATTCTGCTGATCAGCACGGTGCGCTCGTTCCGCGACTTTACCCACATGCTGTTTGGCAATGTACTGGGCGTCAGCCGCGAGGATGTGCTGCTGATTGGGGCAGTGGCGGTGGTGGTGGTGGGCACGCTGCTGCTGCTGCACAAAGAGTTTGAACTCACCTCGTTTGACCCAAACCATGCCCAGGTGATGGGGCTGAAGGCCGACCGCCTGCGTTACCTGCTGCTGGCATTGCTGGCGCTCACCGTGGTGATGAGCATTCAAGTGGTGGGCGTGGTGCTGACGAGTGCGCTGCTGGTGACTCCGGCGGCGGCGGCTTCGCTGGTGACGCAACGGTTGCCCCGCATGATGCTGGTCGCCATCGGTATTGCGGTTGGCTCGGCCATCGTTGGTTTGTTCGCCTCCTACTACTTTTCCGTCTCCTCTGGCGCGGCGATTGTGTTAACCTGTACGGCATGCTTTGGGGTGGCCTGGCTGGTGCGGGTGGTGCGGCGGCGGCGGTGAGAGGTGAGAGGGGAGAATTGAGAATTGAGAGTTGAGAATAGCCGGAGCCACAGTGACAAGGTGACAAGGTGATGGTGTTTCATCGCTCATCGTTTGTCGCCCTGGTGGAGCCGCTGCGCAATCTGCAATCTACAATCTACAATTTGCAATCAAAGAGGGATGACGGCATGCAACTGGAACGCCACATCACCGCCCTTCAGTCCAATGCCGAAGCCATCACGGGCATGCTGCGGGCCGTGACGGTTGAGCAGGCCCGCTGGAAGCCCACCGCTGATGCCTGGTCAATTCTGGAGGTGGTCAATCACCTGGCCGATGAGGAGCGGGACGACTTTCGGCTGCGGCTGAACTTGACATTGCACCAGCCCCAGCAGCCCCTGCCGCCGATTGACCCCGAGGGCTGGGTGACGGCCCGGGCCTACCATCAGCGTGAACTAGCCCCTTCGCTGGAGAATTTTCTCTCCGAACGGCAGCATTCGCTGGCCTGGCTGCGCACCCTGCGCAACCCAGACTGGCAGCAGCCATGCAACCATCCTCACCTCCAGGGCTTGCGGGCGGGCGACCTGCTCGTTTCGTGGGTGGCCCACGACCTGCTGCACCTGCGGCAGTTGAGCGAACTCCACTGGCGCTACCTGGCCCAGGGCGTGGCACCGTTTGGGGTGGGCTACGCTGGTGAATGGTGATTTTCACCGCCGAGGACGCCGAGGGCGCGGAGATGGTTTCTTAAAGTGTACCTCGACGACGGGCCGCGGCATAGGGGATCGTTTATATTTGATGCAAATGGCCTTGTTCTTGCTTTAAGCATATACCAGACGATCTGTATTTAAGCTCTACTTCGTTTGTAGTATTGCTAGACTGTATGGAGACTGCTGGTTTATGCAAGCGAACGTTCCACCGCCGATTCCCTGCCTGGTCGCAGTGGTCAATTCAAGCGCGGATACGCTGTTTCTAGTGCAAGAAACGCTTCAGGACGAAGGTTTTCTGGTTGTTACTGGCTATGTGGCCGATTTTCGACAAGGCCGCGCCGACCTTGAGGCCCACTTCAACCAGCACCAGCCCCACGTTGTGCTGTGGGACATCTCGGTGCCTTATGAAGAGAACTGGCGCTTTTTCGACACCAACGTTGTACCCACACTTGCCGCCCATGCCTGTCCATGGCTGCTGACAACTACCAATGGTGCAGCCCTCAACAGCCTGGTCGGCCAGGTGGAGGCGATAGAAATCCTCGGCAAGCCCTTTGATCTCGATCAACTGGTGGAGGTAACCAAACGTCTAGTTCAGGATGGGCCTTGCGAGCGCCACATCCCAACAGCATGAAGGCCACGGCAGGGGTCAAATCTGGTGTGATACCGTGTGTGTCACACTGAGGGTGTCGGAGTGTGTGGTGCGTGATGAGGCTGAGGGTGACGGTTTGTAGCTTTCAAAGGGTTGGCTCTGCGCGAGCTATAACATCCTCTGCGCCCTCGGCGTCTCTGCGGTAGATAAAATTATCGCCCCTCCTCCACCCCAGGCAGCGGCAGGCGCACTGTAAAGGTGCTGCCCTGGCCCTCCACACTGGCCACATCCAGCGTGCCGCCGTGCAGGCTCACGATTTCATGCACGACGTAGAGGCCCACGCCCATGCCACCAATGCCCTGCCGTTCGGCGTTGCTGGCCCGGTAGAAGCGCTGAAAAAGGTTTGGCAGCGCTTCAGCGGGGATGCCAATGCCCACGTCGCAGAAAGCGATCACCACATGATTGCTTTCTGGGCAGACCCGTACTGTTACCGCCCCGCCCGCCGGGCTATACTTCACCGCGTTGCCAAGCAGGTTCTGCATCACCTGGGTGAGCCGCAGCTCATCGCCTGAGACGACTATGGGCTGGCCTGGCCCCTCGTACACCAGCTGATGCTCGTTGAGCAGTGGGCGCGTCTCTTCAATAAGCCGTTGAACCAGGCTGGTGAGTTCAAGGGGCGTGCGGTTGAGCTGCAACTGCCCCATCTCCAAACGCGACACGTCGAGCAGTTCGCCAATCAGGCGGTCGAGTCGGGCGGCCTGGTCTACAACAACGCCAGCCTGGCGCTGTTCCCGTTCGGCCACCGTAGCACCAGGTTTCAGCCGCCGTTGCAGCAGCTGCGCGTTGCCGAGCAGGGCCGTCAGTGGCGAACGCAGCTCGTGGGCCGCAACCGATAAAAAGGCATCCCGCATCTGCACGGCTGCCTGGGCTTGCATGCGGGCTTCCTGCTCCGACTCATACAGTTGTGCCCGCTCCTCGGCCCGTGCCGCCAGTGTCTGGGCCATCTGCTCCACCGCTTCGCTCAGCGCCACCAGTTCCGTCACCTGTTGTGGTGGCAGGGCAGTGGCCTGTTGTTTCGCAATCGCCTGCACGCCATGCATCAGCCGCTGAAGCGGGGCGGCCAGGCTGCCCGCCAGCCACCAGCCCCCCACGCCCGCCAGCAGAATCACCAGCAGCGAGCTGCCAAAGGCCACCTGCCGGGCGTAGGTGAGCGCGGCACTCCCTTCTGGCAGGGCGGTGAGCACCACTGGCAGGGCAATCGCCACCGGCAGCAGCGCCGCCGTCACCAGCGCCAGAGCCAGGCGGGGCCGAAAAGCAACTTGGTCAAAGGCCTCGGCCCGTTCGCTCCACCAGGGCAGAATCAGCAGGGCAATGCCCCGTAAGGTGCCCGCCATGCCCAACACCCAGTAGAGTGGATCGATCAGAATCGCGATACCAGCCTGCAACCATAACACCACACTGCCGCAGGCCACATGGGCCAGCCAGCGCAGCACTGGCGGCGTGGCAGTGATAAGCTGGCTACCAACCACGGCGACGCCACCCACAACAAGGCCGGTACCGATGCTGGTTGCCGGGAGGCCAAAGCTTGCCGCTGTGCTTGCCGCCGCCGCTGGATGACTGCTGAGAAAATCCATCCCCTGCACCACCACAATCAGTCCCAACACCAGGCCAAGGGCGTCGGGCCGGAACCTGGTAGCATCGGCGGGTGGGCGGGCCAGCGGGGCCAGGGCCGCCCCCAGGGTAAACAGCCCCAGCGTAGTTGCAGCAGGAACCACCCCAAGCCAGAAATACACGGCGGTAATGCCCAACGGCGGCAATACGCAGATCAGCGTGATGGGCACGGCGATGTGGCGGGGCAGGGGCAACACCATGAGCCAGAGGGTGGCAAGCCCGGCTAGCACGAGCATGCCACCGGGCACCCAGGAGGGGTTGAGCCACTGGCCCACTGGCCCCTGTGGCAGCAGCAGAAACGACAGACCAAGCACCAGAAAATAGAGACCACTACCCCAGCGCAACGTTTCGACCCGGAGGGTGCGCACGACCTCCGCCAATTGCAACCACACAGCGCCGTCGCGCAGCCGTGGCGCGTCAGTCGTCGAGGTTTCCATCGCCGTCAATCCGTTTCGTTGCCCTGTCGGGCGAGTTGGGCCACCACCGTTCGCAACTCGCCCGGTTCCACCGGCTTGGGAATATAGTGCTGAAAGCCCGATGCTAGCACCCGCAAGCGATCTTCGATCCGCACATAGGCCGTGAGTGCCACCGCCGGAATGCTGCCGCCAGCCCCTGCCGCTAGCCGCCGCACCTGGCTAATCAACCAGTAGCCATCCTCGCCGGGCATAGCAATGTCGGAAATCAGTACCTCAGGCTGCCAGCTTTGCACCAACTCCAGGGCCGTGCGGGCATCCTGGCATGTGCGCACAATCGTACCACAGGGCAACAGCATGTCCTGCAGCAGATCGAGAATGTCGGCCTGATCATCAACCAGCAACACGCGCAGCCCGGCTAGTTCTGGTGGGTAGGCCGTGGAATCGCGGGCACCCTGCGGTCTGCCGCTGGGGCGCGCTGTGGGGCCGCTGCGGGCCAGGGGCAGCCGCACCGTGAAGGTGGCACCCTGGTTTTTGCCACTGCTGCTGGCGCTCACGCTGCCACCGTGTAGTTCCACCAGGTGGCGCACAATCGCCAGGCCAAGCCCCAGGCCGCCGTGGGCGCGGGTGCTGGTGCCATCGGCCTGGCGGAAGCGGTCAAAGACATGGGGCAAAAATTCGGCACTGATGCCTACCCCTGTGTCGCTCACGCTCACCACTGCCTCGTGACCCTGTTGTGCCAACTGCACCCACACGGTTCCACCAGTAGGGGTGAATTTGACAGCGTTGGTAAGCAGATTCCACACCACCTGTTGCAGGCGGTTGGAATCGCCAATCACGGCACTGGCCGCGGGCTGCAATTCCGTATGCAGGTGCAGCCCTTTGGCTTCCAGCGCCGGGCGCACCGTGTCCAGCGCCTCGCGGATGATCATGGTGAGGTCGAGCGGGGTCGGTTCTAGACGCAGTTTGCCCGTCACAATCCGTGAAACGTCCAACAGGTCTTCAATCAACTGGGCCTGAGTCTTGGCGCTCTGAAGAATCTTGTCAATCGCCCTGGAAGTATAGGCTTCGTCCCGCTTGCGCGATTGCAGCAGCTGGGCATAGCCAAGCATGGCCGTCAGCGGGGTGCGCAGTTCGTGGCTCACCATGGCCAGAAACTCGTCCTTCAGCCGATTGTTTTCTTCGGCCTGGTGGCGCAGGGCCTGCTCGCGGGCGAGGGTTTCCTGCAAAGTCGCCTCAATAGCCAGCTGTTCAGTCACGTCGGTGTTGGTGCCAAACCAGCGCACAATCTGCCCTTTTGCATCGCGGATGGGCACAGCACGGGAAAGAAACCAGCGGTACTGGCCATCCTTCCCCCGCAGCGGAAAGGTGTCTTCCCACGGTTCGCCCGTATCCCAGGAGTGCTGAATGCGAGTCGCCACCCGCTCCACATGGTCAGGATGATGCACCTGTTTCCAGCCCCAGCTCTGCATCTTCTCCGGGGTAGTGCCAGTGTAGTCGTACCAGCGCTGGTTATACCAGTAAATCCAGCCGCTGGAGTCGGCCATCCAGGCCAATTGGGCCATGTTGTCGGCCAGGGTGCGGAAGCGCTCTTCCCGTTCACGTAGGGCCGCTTCCGCTGCACGTCGTTCAGTAATGTCGAGTGAGAAGGCCAGCACGGCATACACCGTGCCTTCCTCTTTCTGGAGTGGCACCCCACGCGAAAGAAACACCCGCCCATGGGCCTCGTGTTCGTAGGCAAATGGGGTTCCGGCCAGGGCCTGGCGATAGAGCCGTTCATACGCTGTGGCCATTTCCGGGTTGAGCACCTCGAAAATTGTTTTGCCAATAAAATCGGCGGGCGTGAAGCCAGCACTATAGAGCGCATCGCCATCGGCTGCGATGTAGCGCAGGTCATGGTTAACCATAAACATCGCAGCGCCAGGCAGGGTGCGGATCAGCGTGCGGGCCTGCTGCTCGCTGCGCTCCAGTGCTTCTGCCGCCTGTTTGCGCTCCGTCACATCCCGTGCTGCCAGCAGGGCATAGAGCGGGCGGGGCGGCGTCACGGTTCGGTCGAAAAAGACCTGCTTGCGCACGTTGAGCCAGCGCACCTCGCCAGTGGGCCACACCACCCGATGTTCGCGGGCGAACCAGCCGTCGCCAGTGGGTTGGAGCATGTGCTCAATCAGCGTCTCCATCTCGTCTCGTTCCTCAGGGTGAAAGGTGGCATGCACCCGGCTGCGCGGCACGCTTAGTTCGTCGCTGCTCAGGCCATACAGCGCCGCCGCTTCGGGCGAGAGTTGGATGGTGTCAGTGGTGTAGTCTACCTCGGCCAGAGCGAAATTGGCGATGGCAATGCCCAGTTTCAGCCGCTCTTCAGCCTGCTTGCGGGCGCTAATATCTTCCACAATGGCGACGTGGTAGTCGGGCGTGGTTCCGGGTAACCACATGGGCGAAACGGTGAGGCGCACCCACACCAGGCTGCCGTCTTTGCGGATGTAACGCTTTTCCATGGCGAACTCGCGAATCTCGCCCGCTGTGAGTCGCTCCATGTTGGCCAGGTCTTCCGCCAGGTCGTCAGGATGGGTGATATGGCCAAAGGTCAGGCACTGCATCTCCTCCGGCGTGTAGCCCACAATATCGCAGTAGCGCTGGTTGAGGTGGCAAAAGCGGCCTGTAGCCGTTTCGATCTGTGCCACGCCAACGGCAGCCTGCTCAAACACAACCCGGAGCTGGGTGGCGCTTTCGCGCAGGGCCGCCTCCACCCGCTTGCGCTCGGTGTTGTCGAGCACAAAGCCCACCGCTTCGAAATTATCAGCGGTGCGCAACATGGTGACGCCGATAAGGATAGGCAGGCGGCTGCCATCGGCCCGGATGTACTCTTTTTCATAGGGCTGCACGGTGCCGGTGACCAGCAGTTCAGCCGTTGCCTCAGCATCGCGGGCGGCATATTCGGGCGGCGTGAGTTCAACCCAGGGCTTGCCCACCAGCCAGTCGGGGGTTGCCCCAAGCATGTCCAGCAGCGCACCGTTCACCTCGGTGATACGCCCTTCCATGTCGGCAAACAGCACGCCCACGGGCCGCGACTCAACCACTCTGCGAAAGCGCTCTTCACTCCGTTCCAGCGCTGCCTGGGCCTTTTTTAATTCGGTGATCTCCACCACCATCACACCCAGGCCCAACACATTGTCGGCTGCATCACGAACGGGGTAGATATTTTCGAGCCAGTAGCGGGTGACACCAGGGAATTTCGCTGTTTCACCACTCAATTCGAGACTCAGCAGCGGTTCACCCGTGGCCAGCACCCGCTCGAAAAGAGGCCGCAAGGTTGAGGCCAGATCGGGAATAACCTCTTCAATCGTGCGCTGCACATGTTCAGCCGCTACAAGACCGTTCATCTCAGCCAGGGCCTCGTTGAGGCGCACATAACGAAGATCAGGGTCGAAGAAAGCAAAGCCAATCGGCGCACTGCTCAAAATCGTGTCGAGCAGGGCAACTTCTGCATCCGCGTGCTGCAACAACAAGCTACTCGCGGTGGTGGATTGGGCATGCTCAGGGCTGTCTAGCTCTGTACAAAAGGGGGAGGTAGCATCATTAGCGATGGTTGTGACTACCAGTTCCACCGCCACGGTGAAGCCAGAACTGGTGCAAACCGGTAGGTAGCGCACCCGCCACTGAGTCTCGCTGCACCAGGCAGGCTGCTCGCCATAGAATTCAGCCTGCTCCAGGGGCTGGCCGCTTGCCAGCACATGGCGCAGATACGGTTCGAGACGAGGGGCTACATCTGGAACTATTTCAACAATAGTACAGCCTATATGGGCCGCGACTGACAGCCCGTGGGCAGCCGCCAGCCCTTCATCAATGGCAAGAAAACGCAGGTCGCGGTCAAGCACCGCCGTTCCAACGGGAGTGCCAGGCACAGGGTACGCCATGCATACCGCCTGATCCGTAGACATTGGAGCTACTCCTGAACGTCGCGTGAAGCAACGAAGTAAATAATTTTAAATGCGAGACAACGGGAATTATACCACGCAGCAAGACATAATGCTCCTACGCCCTTACCCTAACCTTCTCCCGTTGGGAGAGGGCTGGGGAGAGGGCGGGAGCGCGGGCGAGCCATGCGTCCGGTTTATGCAGCAACCTGCAGTGGTGGATCAAGCAGCCGTGCGATAGTGTCGAGCACATTGTTGATATCGAAGGGTTTACGGATAAAAGCTACGTGAGAGCAATTATCACCAATGCCCGAGTCGGGTGCAGCACTCATCAACACAATGGGAATGGCCTGAAAATGGGGTGCGCTGTGTAATGTCTGACAGAACGTTCCGCCATCCATCACTGGCATCATCAGATCACACAACACCAGGTCAACCGGCTGTCTAGCGAGGTGGGCCAGGCCTTCGCCGCCGTGGCGGGCAGTGAATACTTCGTGGCCTTCACTAGTAAGAGCCTCTTCTAAAACCTCAAGGATCACCGGTTCATCATCTATCACCAGAATGGCGGACATGGTACTCCTCCGTGCCTTCAGCCCCCATGAAGCTGGCAGCAGGAACCAGGAACGGTGGTTGGGCTGGTGGTGTTATTCACTTCTCGTTCGGACGGTGAAGCGAGAAATTGGGCAACACATGCAAGCAGGTCTTTCAGAATAAAGGGCTTGGCGAGGGCACCATCCAATTCTAGCAGGTCGGCCTCGGCCTCAACTCTGGTGCCAGCGCTCATCAACACAATAGGAATGGAACGAAGGTGCGGCGTGTCGCGTACAGCAACAACGACCTCGGCAGCGTCACAGTCAGCAAGGTGGCGGTCGAGGAGCATGAGATGTGGTGGTGCATGAAATATGGTGGGCAAAACTTCCCGTCCATAGGCCAGGCCCAGCACCCGATAGCCTTCGTCAGCAAGCACATCGAGCATTACATCACGAGTACACTCATCGTCTTCAACCACTAGCACATCAAAGCGGTTCACAGATCCATGCACCGCTCTTCTCCTTTCCAGGTGTGGCCAGCGATACGCACTGCCGACGCAGGCAATGGCTGTTGATAGGCGTTCTACAAGGTCGGAACGCTGCCGTGAATTTAGCAAGTTTTGTGCCAGACTTTCAATATTCCTGACGCTGATTTATCGAAACTCCTGACAAGGAGCCTGCCCACAGCGCTGGCGTGGTTGCATTTGGAAGATATGGAGCGGTAGTGTTCATCCGCAGCTGACACAGCTTGTATGCACATCCATCTGTGTCATCTGGTTCATTTGCGTGAGGTATGCGCTTGCGTGCGTGGCAGGAGGTTTGAAGGGTTGTCAATGCTCACACACGTCCACCGTGTAACTGGTGCAATCTCAGGAAAGATGAGAACAATCGGTGAATAAGCCACAACCTCTTTTTGATGTTTTTGTGCAGTTGGCTCGCTAGTCGGTAAAGACTTCATCACCCTGCCCCCGATGAGACATAAGTCACACCAGACCGGCCCGGTTCGGCGTATCCTCCCAGGTATCAAGAACGATTGTGGTAGCGAGAAGAAAGGGCTGACCATGCGAATCCTGATGCTGCACCCCAACTACCACTCCGGCGGGGCCGAGATCGCCGGAAACTGGCCCCCGGCCT